>JAITBV010000099.1 GCA_031283395.1 Candidatus Adiutrix sp. | reverse complement strand
TGGTGGACACCACCTGCCGTGACGTCACCCAGTCCAACAGCGGCAACCGTTTCCGCCTGGCTGAAGACACCCAGGTGGGCCCCTATCTGGACAACTGCGGCTTTTTGGCCCTGGAGACCGGTGGCGGCGCCCATTTCCATGTGGCCCTCCTGGCCAACATGACTTATCCCTTCACCGAGGCGGCCCGCTGGAACGAGTTCGCCCCCAAGACCATGAAGCAGATCCTGGTCCGCTCCACCAACCTCCTTGGCTACCGGCCCCAGCCGGCCAACCTCATGGAAAAAACCGGGGAGATAATCGCCCGCCACTTCCACCTGGTCCGTTGCTTTGATTTTCTAAATCACGCTGAAAATATGCGGCCCTTCGCCCGGGTGATGATGAGCCATAAGACCCTGCTCTTCGAGCCGGCCCTGGCCTTAAGCTGGGCCCCCGGCTTCACGGTGGAGCATTATGTTTCGGCGGCCGAGTCTCTTTTGAAGGTGACCGCCGAGGCCGCCGGCCTGAGCCTCCGGGACGTGACCCGGGAAATAGCCCTGGGGCTCAAGGACATGGCCGGGGTCTGCCCGCCCCGTTTCATTGCCGCCCTGGTCCGGGCCCTGAAAAAGAGCTGGCCAGAACTGGTTCTCCACTACCATCGCCACACCACCGATGGTCTCTTCATCCCCAGCGTGGCCGCGGCCGCCGAGGCCGGTGCGGAAATAATCGATGCGGCCCTAGGGGCCGCGGTCAGGAGTTACGGCAAGGGCGACGCCCTGGCCCTGGCCGCCCATCTGGAAGGGGAACTGGGCCTTAAGACGGCCCTCAACCGGGAACTCGTGGGGGCGGCCAATTTCGTGCTCAAGCAGGTCATGCCCTATTATGACCGCTACGCGGCCCCTTATTTCCAGGGCCTGGATTATGAGGTCACCAGTCACGGGATGCCCGGCGGGGCCACCAGTTCCTCCCAGGAAGGGGCCCTGCACCAGGGGCGCATCCATCTTCTGCCCTTCATTCTGCGCTTTCTGGCCGGCACCCGCCGCCTGGTGCGTTATCACGACGTCACGCCCGGTTCCCAGATAACCTGGAACACCGCCTTCCTGGCCGTGACCCAGAGCTTCGACCGGGGCGGCTGGCCGGAGGTGGAAAGCCTTCTGCGCACTCTGGAAACCGTGACTGAAACGCCGGAAGAGAACCTATCGGAAGACCTCAAGGTCGAGCGCCTCCTGCTCTACGCCGATGCCAACGACGCCTTCCGGGACCTGCTTCTGGGCCGCTTCGGCCCCCTGCCCCTGGGCTTCCCCCCGGATTGGGTCTACCAAAGCGCCTTCGGCCCGGACGGTTTTGAAGAGGCCCTGGCCGGGAGGACCGAGGAGTCTCCCCTAAGCGGCCTTCCGCCGGTGGACTTCGAGGCCGAGACGGCCGCTCTGGAAACGGCCATAGGACGCCCCCCCACCGAGGAAGAACTGGTCATGTATCTCAACCAGCCGGCCGACTCCCTTAAGACCATCCGCTTCCGGGAAACTTACGGCAACCCCAACAGCCTGCCCCTGGACGTGTGGTTCGAGGGTCTGGCTTCGGGCCAGACCATGAATTTCACCGACACCGGCGGCAAGCCCCACCGGATGACCCTTCTGGACATACAGGCCCCCGAGCCGGACAGCCCGGCCTCGGTCCGCTTTGTCCTGGATTCGGAAATCATGCGCCTTGAAGTGCCCACGGGCGAGCCGGGCTCGGAACGGGCCGCCAAGGGGCCGACCCTGGCCCAGCGCGACAACCCTTATCATGTGGCCGCGCCCTTGAGCGGCGATTTGTGGGTCCTGTATGTCAAGCCGGGCGATTTGGTGCATCCCGGCCAGGAACTCTTCAACCTTTCCATAATGAAACAGGAAAAGGCCGTGACCGCCGCCATTGCCGGCCAGGTGAAAAGGGTGCTTAAAGAGGCCGATTTCAAAACCACCCGGCGGATGACGCCTGTCCGGGCCGGCGAACTCATCGTGGAACTGGCTCCCTTGCCCCACTTCTGTCCGGCCTGCGGCCAGGCTCTGCCCCTGGAGGACCTGCCCTACTGTCCCTTCTGCGGCGGGGCCATGGGGGAGGAATGAGCAGGCTATTTTGGCCGGTCTTCTGGCTGGCTTTGGTTCTGGCCGGGTCCGCCCGGGCCCAGGCCGACCCCCTGCCGGCTTCGGCCACCATGGGCGAAGCGACGGGCCGGACCTGGCACTACCCCCCCGCCTCCCCGGTTCCCGGCCGGCCGGAAACCCCTCGGCCGGTCCCGCGGGCCTCCAGCAGGCCCGGTCCGGAGGAAAAGACCTTGCCTCCCGAAGACCGGGGCCACCGGCCGCCCCGGCCCCCCAAGCCCACCAGGAGCGGCGTCATCCGCCTGGCGGCCGTGGGCGATCTCATGCTGGGCACGGCCTCTCCGGAAAACGACGGGATTTTTTCAGAAGTCAAACCGTACCTGGCCGACCGTCAGGTCGTTTTCGGCAACCTTGAAGGCCCCCTGACCGACCAGGGGACGCCCACCAAGGACCCTTCGGCCGGCGCCTACCATCTTTTCCGCAGCTCCCCGGCCTCCGGTGGGCTATTGAAGGCGGCCGGCTTCAACATCCTGTCCCTGGCCAACAACCACATTAACGATTATGGGCCCGCCGGCCGGGCCCAGACCGTCTCGGTGCTGGAGGATCTGGGTATCGGCCACACCGGCGGCCCCGGCGAAGTGGCGGTCCTGAAGGTCAATAAAACCAGGCTGGCTTTCATAGCCCTGGCCCCCAATGCCGGTTGCCAGGATCTCCGCGACCTGCCCGGGGCTGTGGCCCTGGTCCGGGCCGAGGCGGCCAAGCCGGACACCCTGGTGATCGTCTCTTTCCACGGCGGCGGCGAAGGTTCGGCCTATATGCGCCGGGTCAGCCCCCAGCCGGAATTCTTTCTGGGCGAGAACCGCGGCAACCTGCCGGTCCTGGCCCGCGCCCTCATTGACGCCGGAGCCGCCCTGGTGCTGGGCCACGGCCCCCATGTCCCCCGGGGCCTGGAACTTTACAAGGGGCGGCTCATCGCCTGGTCCCTGGGCAATTTCGCCACCTTAAGCGGCATGAACCTTAAGGGGGCCAACGGCCTGGCCCCGCTCCTTTTGGTTGACCTGGCCCCGGACGGCGTCCCCCGGCGGGTCAGGGTCGTCAGCTTCAAGCAGGATCCCGGCGAACCCCGCCGGGGCCCCCGCCTGGACCCGGAGGGCCGGGCCGCCCGGGGCATGGCCGAATTGAGCCGGGGCGATATGCCCGAAGAATGGCTGGACGCTTTAGGTGAGGCCGGGGCGGGCCGGAGCCGGACAGCCCGCCGCTGAACAAAAAAGCCCCGGGATTTCCCGGGGCGGCGCGGCTTCAGGCCTGTTAGCTAGGCGCCCAAGCGCTGTCGATAGGGGTAGTAGTCCCCGCGCCTTATGCGGTGGGTCTTCATGACCAGGGCCTCATTGGTGCCGGTGTGAAAAATCAGGCGGCGGCCCTTGATCCCCCCCACATCCTCCGAAACCACCCGAATACCGTTTTTCTTGAGTATCCGGCGGGCCATTTGGACATTCCGGTAGCCCGTCTTGTCCCGGCTTAAGGCCCCGGGCACATCGCCTCCGCCGAAGATCTGGGCTTCCAGATCCTCCAGCCGGCTGCCCTGCTGCCGCAACATCTTGATCAAGGCCGGAATTGAGACATCCGCGTATTGGGAAGTGGAAGGCCCGAACAGTTTGGTCTTGGGATAGAGAAAGTGGTTCATGCCGCCGATTTTGAGGCGACGGTCATGAAGGCACACGGCCACGCAGGTACCTAAGATAGCGGAGACCATGGCCGGCTCTCCCCGGCTGAACAGGCCGCCGGGCTCCAGGTGGTAGCGATATACTTCCAAGGCTTTGCTGGTCGTCATATGGCTGAAATCCCCCAAGAGATTGATTTTGTAAAGTTATATATCACAACTTGTAGTGGTGTGCAAGTAAAAATTACTACTAATGGCATTTTTTTTTAAAAAAGATTCCTATAGCCTATAATATATATATAAATTTTAATAATTAATATATAAAGTTGGCCGCCGATTCATAAAAATATTCAATTCCCAAGCCTTTTCTGATAAAATCAAATCACGTTTTTGACAGGTCCCGGGTCGCTCACCTTTGTTTTCCACCCAGCGCGTCCCTCCCGGCCCCTCTCAGACCCGGCCCGGGCCGTCCGGGACGCCGCTGACAGCCGCGGCGCTGACTTTGGCGCCGCCAAGAGGGCGATATGCAGTTGACCGTAACTTTCAGGCACATGGAGCCTTCCGAAAAACTTAAGGAATACAGCCACGATAAACTGGCGCGGCTGGAGAAATATCTGGACGCGGTCATTGACGCCGAGGTGGTCCTGACCGTGGAGAAGTTCCGCCACCGGGCTGAAGTTCTTATCGTCAGCGATGGCCTGAAAATTAAGGCCGAAGAGGAAACCGAGGATATGTATGCCGCCCTCGACATGGTGGTTGACAAGCTGGAAAAGCAGATAAAGCGCCATCGGGAAAAGCTCAAGACCCATAAAGTGGCGGGTTCGGCCGCCAAGCGGGGTCACCGCGAACCTTCGGAGGGGCGCGCCCATGAGGCGGCTTCGCCGGATTCCGGGGGGGAGCCGGCCGGGGCGGCTGACAGCCTGCCTTTGGACCGTCGACAGACCGTCCGGCCCGAGCGCCTGACCCTGGCCGAAGCCGGGGCCAGGCTGTCCGAGACCGCCACCGGCCAGGTCGTTTTCATAAACACCGAGGATGGGCGGCTGTCCATTCTCCGCCAGGTTTTCGGAGGCCGGCTGGAACTGGTGACCATTGTCGATTGATTCCCTGACCGGCCACATCACTGAAGACCGGGTCTGGCTGGATTTCGAGGCCGGGAGCAAGGCCGAGACCCTGGGGGCCTTAAGCCGCCTGGTGGCCGAGGCTTGCGGCCTATCCCGGGCCGAGGTGCTGGAGGTTCTCGCGGCCCGGGAGGAGTTGGGATCCACGGGCTTCGGGGAAGTGGCCCTGCCCCACGGCCGCTTGCCGGGCTTGGCCTCGCCGGTGCTGGCCCTGGCCTTGGCCCCCAAGGGGGTCGAGTTTGACAGCCTCGACGGGCGGCCGGTCCGGCTTCTGGCCCTGGTCCTGACCGGGGCGGACGGCCGGGAGCATCTTCAGTTGCTGGCCCGCCTGGGGGCCCTGTTCAAATCCCCGGAAGCCGTGTCTGAAATTTTGACTATTCGGACACCTGCCGGGGTATTGGAGTTTCTGGCCCGTTACTAAAGCCTTATTGGCGGCCGGATCATGGTTTCGGCCATCCGGCGCCCCTGAAGACCTTATGAAACCCTTCGTCTTATTAGGCCTTTTTCTGGCCGGTTGCGGCTATCAAGCCTCGCCCTCGCCCTACAGCCTGCTCCAGCCGCTGACCCTCAGCGTGCCCGTGGCCGTCAACCAGAGCCGCTTCGGAGATTTGGGCCCCCGTCTGACCCGGGAAATAATAGGGCTCCTGGATTCGTCCTCCAACGTCACGGTCCGGGAAACGGCCCCGGCCACGCTCAAGCTGGCCATAACCGGAGTGGAGATCAGCGGCGGGGCCTGGAGCCCCGAGCGCAATGAATATGATCTGCCCCAGGCTTCGGCCAGCCGCGTGGTCAACCTAAAAGTGGAGGCCGTGCTGGAAAAAGCCGGCGAAAACGGGGCCGCGTCGGCCAGGCGGCTGCGCGTCGAAAGCCGGCGCAATTATTATGTCAATGACGACGAGTACCAGACCCAGCTTTTGGAGGCCGAGGCTTTCAACTGGGTCCTGGCCGACCTGGCCCAGAAAATCACCCAGGGCCTCTTTTCCGAATTTTAGTTTTTTAGGATTGCCGCTGAACGTATTCGTTCCCGGGCGATGAAACCAGTTTGAATACAACTGAACGCCGGACCAAAAAAAATGGCAAAGGAAGTTTTTCATCTTCAAGGTCTCAGTTGCGCCGCCTGTGTCGCCCGGGTGGAAAAAGCCGTGACCCGGCTGGCCGGGGTGGAGTCCGCCCAGGTCAGCCTGTTGAAAAACAGCCTGAGCGTGGACTTTGACCAGGCCCTTCTTTCGCCGGGGGCGATCATCAGGGCAGTGGAGGCGTCCGGTTACGGGGCCAGGCCGGTCCGGGGGGCGGATAACGCCGGGGCAGGGGAGCCGCCCGCGCCGGCTCTGAAAAAACGCCTTCTGGTCTCCCTGGCCTTTACCCTGCCCCTGTTTTACCTGGCCATGGGCCATATGATGGGCTGGCCCCTGCCGGCTGTTTTCCTGGGCCTGGAAAACAGCCTGAACCTGGCCCTCACCCAGTTCCTCCTGCTCCTGCCGGTCCTGGTGGCGGGCGGTCAATATTTCCGGGCCGGTTTCGGAGCCCTGGTCCGGGGGGCTCCCACCATGGATTCCCTGATCGCCCTGGGCTCCGGGGCGGCCGCGGTTTCCGGCCTGGCCGGCCTTTACGCCCTGGGCTATGGGCTGGGGCGCGGTGACGAGCGGTTGGTCCACCACTGGCTTACGAATCTGTATTTTGAATCCGGGGCCATGATCCTGACCCTGATCACCCTGGGCCGCTTTTTCGAGGCCCGGGCCAAGGGGCGGGCCTCCGAGGCCCTGACCCGGCTGATGGACTTAAGCCCCAAGACGGCCGCGGTGGAACGGGCCGGCCTGGTGGTGGCGGTGCCCCAGGCCGAAG
>JAITBV010000164.1 GCA_031283395.1 Candidatus Adiutrix sp. | reverse complement strand
GTCCGGCCCAACCAGGTGCAGGGCTACGGCCTGGTGGTGGGCTTAAACGGCACCGGCGACAAGGACAAGACCATATTCACCAACCAGACCCTGGCCACCATGCTCCGGCATATGGACGTGAACATCAACCCCACCGCGGTCAAGGTCAAGAACGTGGCCGGGGTCATCGTCACGGCCGAGCTGCCGCCCTTCGTCAAGCCCGGCACCATGATCGATCTTACGGTCAGTTCCCTGGGCGACGCCACCAGCCTTCAGGGCGGCACCCTGTTGACCACCCAGTTGACGGGGGTGGACGGCAAGGTCTATGTCGTGGCCCAGGGCTCCCTCTCGGTGGGCGGTTTCGCCGCCTCCGGCCAGGGCGGCAGCGTCCAGAAGAACCATCCCACCGTGGGCCGCATAGTCCAGGGCGGCACGGTGGAGCGCGAAGTGCCCGTCCGCTGGCAGGGCCGGGAAACCCTGAGCCTTAAACTGGGCCGGCCCGATTTCACCACCGCCGCCCGGGTGGCCGAGGCCGTCAACGCCCGCCTGCCCGGCGCCCTGGCCCGGCCGCTGGATTCCTCCACCATCGAATTCAACGTGCCTCTCAATTACCGCGATAACATGGCCGTAATGGTGGCGGAACTGGAAAACCTGGACGTGGAACCGGACACCGTCGGCCAGGTGGTCATTGATGAGCGCACCGGCACCGTGGTGGTGGGTGAAAACGTCAAAATTTCCACCGTGGCCGTGGCCCACGGCAACCTTTCGGTCCAGATAAAGGAAGGCCTGACCGTTTCCCAGCCCGATCCTTTCTCCATGGGGACGACCGTGACCGCTCCGGACACCAATATAAACGTGGAAGAGGGGGCCGACCAGCTCCTCCTGATCGAGCGGGCCACCACCATCCATGACCTGGTCAAGGCTCTCAACGCCATCGGCGCCTCCCCCCGCGACCTGATAATGATCTTTCAGGCCATCCGGGCCGCCGGCGCCCTGCACGGCGAGATAAAGTTCATGTAATTCCCTGAAGGAGTTGACCATGTCCCAAGAAACAGCCGGGATCGGCCGCCCGGCCGAAGCCGCCGCGGCTCTCCGGCGCGGCGGAGTCAGGCCCCTCCGGGCCACGGCCCCCAGCCGGACCGTGAGCGTCGAGGACTTGAAAAACGGCGGCACCCTGAACCTGGGCGGGGCGCCGGAAGAGCCCGGCGATAGCCGCACTTTGCGCCAGAGGGCGCTTGGCCGCCAGGTCCCCAAGGCCTCGGCCCGCCAGTCCCGCTCGGCGGCCTTAAGCCTCCCCGAACGCCTCCAAAAGCTGGCCCAGATAAAAAAATCAGCCACGGAATACGAGAGCCTTTTCGTTGACCAACTGGTTAAACTCATGCGCCCTTCCCCCTTGGCCCACACCCCGGGCGGCGACACTTTCAGCGAACTGGCCGAGCAGCCCTTCCGTGACTATCTCAGCCGGGCCGGCGGCCTGGGCCTGGCCAACACCATAGTCAACCAGATCGCCCGCCAGGAAGGTTTGGAACAGACTTTGCAAGAGCATCCTGAAGTGATGGGGCCCACCTGGCGGCCCACCATACCCAGGAGTCTGGTGAGGTCTTACGGAGGCTTGGCCATGACCCCGAACGGCCCTGAGCCTCAAAGGGAACCCCCGGTTTCCGGCCCGGCTCCTCCGGCCGGCCCCGGCCGGGCCCACGAGGCGGCAGAAATTGCCGGGACCGGGGGCGGCCACGACCCAGGCCTTTCGGCCGCGGCCGGCAATTTCCCGACCCGGCCATAAAAAGAGAGGATGATCATGGATACCCGGCTGATACATGAGCTCACGACGCTTCTGGACGAGCACCTGGAACGCTATCAGGCCCTGGTGGACTACCTGGCCGAAGAAAAAAAGCTCCTTCTGGCCCTGGACCTGGAAGGCCTCTGGGCCTCTTCCAAGCGCAAGGAGGAACTGGGGCTGGATATCCAGGCCCATATCAAGGAACTGGAAGCGGCGATCAGTGAAACGGCCCTGGCCTTAAGCCTGCCCCCGGACCCTCCGCCACTCCTGGCCGACCTGGCGGCCCGTCTGCCCCAGCCCTGGCGGGACCGCTTAAGCGAGGGATCCCGGCATCTGGCCCGGCTCAAAAACATCATCCTGCGGGAAAACGAGGCCAGCGAGGCTTTCATTGCGGAAAGCCTGCGCCTGATCAACGAATCCATAGATATCCTGACCGGGGCCAGCCAGCTCCGGGGCGAAGGCTACAGCAGCGGCGGAGGCCAGGGCGAAAAGCGGCCCAGCCTCCCGGTCAAGCTGTCCCGGGAGGTGTGAAGTGGGCGTTTCCTCCAGTCTCTATGTGGCCCTGACCGGTCTGAACCTGTCCCAGGCCGCCCTGGAAGTGGTCAGCAACAATATCGCCAACGTCAACACGCCCGGCTATTCCCGCCAGCGGATCAACCTGGAAAACCTGGCCACCTGGCGGCACGGCCGCTGGGGGGCGATGGGCACCGGGGTCTCAGCCCAGAACATCACCCGCTACCACGACCAGTTCCTGACCCGCAGCCTGATCACCAAAAATTTTGAACTGGGTTCGGCCGCGGCCCGGAAAGACGGCCTCGACACCCTGGAAGTCTATTTCAATGAAAGTGACGGCAACGGCATCAACGCGGCTCTCAACTCCTTTTTCGCCAGTTGGGAAAGCCTGGCCGACGCCGCCGAGCTGGACCCCACCCGGGCCGAACTGGTCCACCTGGTGGATACCCTGGCCAAGCAGGTGGCCCAGCGCCGGTCGGATCTCGACGGTTTAAGGCAGGACTTAAACGGCCGCGTGGCGGAGGCCGCGGACAACATCAACCTCATCATAGGCGCCATCGCCAAACTAAACCACCAGATAATGGTGCTGGAGGACCCCGCCCGGCGGCAGGAGGCCAACAGCCTGCGCGACTCCCGGGACGCCCTCATGTTCCAACTGGGTGAAATAATCGACTATGACTTCTGGGAAGACCCCTTGACCGGGGCCGTCAACATAACCTTCAAGGACGGCCCCTGCCTGGTGGCCGACACCTCGGTCTACGAGGTCGGCGTGTCCCGGGACAGCTCGGGCGACCTGCGCATCATCGCCAACAACCGCCGCACCTCACCGCCCTGGCCTGAAGACGTCACCCGCAAAATCAACGGCGGGGCCCTGGGCGGCTGGCTGGAATTCCGCGACAAGACCCTCAAGGACCTCTACATAAAATTCGAATCATTCGTGGATAACCTTATTTTTCAGGTCAACCACCAGCACGCCCAGGGCGTGGGCCTGGACCTCTACACCGATACCATCGCCAACAACCCGATTTCCAACGTTCCGGCCTTCACCTTCGAATTCCCCGGCCGCGACAACGATCTGAAGCTCTCCGCCCTGGTCCCCCACCTCGACAGCCGGGAACCTTACTTGGCCCAGGCCGACCCGGAAAACATCTCCGTGCGCTTCGTCAAGGGCGAAAGCCACACCAACAAGATAACATCCACCGTGTTCTGGAATGACGATCCCAAGGTCCAGAAGTGGGAAGTGACCATAGTCCTGCCCACGGACGGGCGAGGCAACATCACCGCCACGGCCGAGGACGTGGTCCGGCACATCAACGAAAACCGCACCACCACGTTGGGCTCGGCCACCCTGCCCCCCCGCAGCACCTCCTCCGTCATCCAGATAGGCGATCTCCTGGCCGCCCAAGCCGCGCCGGACAACAACTGGGACGGACGGATCCAGTTCCCGGCCGGCGCCGATTCCGTACCCCCGGGGCCCGCCCAGTTCCAGCGCCTTAACCGCACCCTGGCCGAAATGGCCGCCCAGGGCAGGCATTTGAGCTATGGCGAGGAATACGCCAGCCTAACCACGACCCTGAAGCATACCGACAACAACGTGGTCTTCACCGCCCTGGACCCCGGGGCCGCCGGTGAAAAAATATCCATTGAATACGCCCTGCCCCGGGACCCGATCCATACCGGCGAGGTCCTGACCAATTCCCCTCTGAGCGTCGATGTTTACACCGACTTCGACGGCTCCAGCCGTATCGTGGTCCGCCTGGCCACGGACCAGAACGGCAACGTGACCACCACCGCCGCCGATATCGTCGACCTCATCAACCGCGACTCCGAGACCCGCAACCTGGTCCTGGCCCAGACTCCGGGCGACCAATACGGCCGGGGCCTGGTCGAGCCAATGAATGAAACCTATCTCGACCGCAGCGGCTACTTTGAGCTCGTCACCTACCAGCCCGACGGCGAGGGCGGCCTCATTCCCCAGGTTTACCGCGTCACCGTCGATCCCACCGATACCTTAAAGGACGTGGTCGACCGCATCGGCACAGACCTCGTCAGCGGCATTCCCGGGCTCCGGGCCGAAATCATCTCCGACCATGACGGCCACCAGAATATCCGCCTCATCGCCGATGACGGCATCCAGTTCGGCTTCGGCCGCGACACCTCCGGGGCCTTGGCCGTGCTGGGCCTGAACAATCTCTTCGCCGGCACTTCCAGCTCCACCATCGCCGTCAACCAGGAAGTATTGCGCAACCCCAGGCTCCTGGGGGCCGGGGCCGTGGACCCCGACGGATTCCGGGCCCCCGGCTCCAACGAGAACGCCTTGGCTATGCCGGCCTGAAAGACCAGTCCTTCAGCTTCTACAACCTCAGCTCCTCCACTCTGGGCATGGCCTTCAACACCCTCTACGCCGAACTCGGCGCCGAAAGCCGGGCCGCGACCACGGAATACGACTTCGCCTACGGGGTCATGAGCGAGCTGCAGGACCGCCAGGACAGGCTGGCCGGGGTCAACATAGACGAAGAGCTGGCCGATGTGCTGCGCTTTCAGTATATGTATCAGGCTTCGGCCAAGATGATCTCGACCGTGGACGAAATGATGCAAACCATTCTGGCCATGAAATAGAGCAAAAAAGGGGCCGGCCATGATCTACCGCACCGCGCATCGCGCCACCTACCGCAATATCAACGACAATCTGGGCCTCATCAGTTACCGCATCGCCCAGCTCACCAATAAGGCGGCTTCGGAAAGGCGCATCAACTCCCCCTCGGACGACCCCACCGGGGCGGCCCGGGTGCTGGGCACCCGCTCGACCCTCTCGGCCATCACCCAATACCGCACCAACGTGGCCGTCTCCGACCTCTGGCTGTCCGAATCGGGCAACGCCGCCCAGAGCATCAAGGAGGTCCTGGACCAGATCTACACCCTGGCCGAACAGGGTTCCACCGACACCTACAGCGCGGCCCAGCGCGAGGCCATCCTCACAGAGGTCGAAGGCCTGTTCCTGCAACTTCTCCAGAACGGCAACACCAAGATAGGCGACACCTACATATTCTCCGGCCAGAAGGTGACCACTCAATCCTTCGCCGCCCAGGTCGAGGCCCAGAAGGTCAAGACCGGCTGCCAGAATTCCACGGCTTGGACCGGCAAGGTCCTGAACTACGGCAACCCGGTTTTCAACAACCGGCCGGACCTGCCGGTCCAGAGCCAGGATTTCCTCATCGAGGTCGTCCGGGCCGGCGGCCTGGATTCCCGCTGGTTCGCCACCACTTCCAAACTGGCCGGGACCACGATCACCGGGGGAGCGGTCGGCACCGGGAGCCCCATGAGCTGGGAATCCTACAGCCTGAGCCTTAAGACCACCGACCCGCGCTACAATGGTTACCAGGTCCGCTTCGTGGCCGGCACGGCCAACCAGACCACCACGGGTTCGGCCGGGCGGGACAACGGCTTGAGCTATTCGGCGGAGGCCCTGGCCTACGTCCTGGCCAATCATACCCAACCGCCCTATGACGGTCCGGTCACGGTCAACTACGTCCTGGGCGAATCCTGGGAAACGGCCCGGGCCGCCGCCGCCTCCGCGGCCTCGGCCGCGGCCTACGCCAGCGCCTTGGCCGCCACGGCCGGCCTGTTCAGCGCCCAGGCCTTCAATGACGCCCTCCTCCCTCCTCTGGCCCTGAACAGCGCCAATGCCATTGCTGTGGGCTACATCAGCGCCATCAACGCCGGCCTATTTGACTACCAGACCTATGTCGACGTCCTCACCGGCAGAGCACCCGGCATACCGCCCCAATCACTGGCCAGCGCCATTGCCGCGGCCTACGCCTCCGCCGCCGCCGGCCTGTTCTGCCCCCAGGCCTTCAACGAGGCCCTGGCCGCCAACGCGGACATCCCCACAGCCATCGTCTGCGCCCAGGAGGCCGCCATCGCCTTCCAGGTCCACAGCGCGGCTTCGGCCGCAGCCGCGGCCGTGCCCGCGGCCACGGCCTTCTATAATTCCGGGGTCATCACCGTCACCCTGATGACCGATGGCGGCGAACCGCCGGCCTCGGTGACTTCGGCCACGGCGGTCCTAACGGCAATGGATGTTCTGGCCTCGGACGAGGGCTGGAATTCGGCTTTGTCAGCCTTCGGCTGCCTGCCTTTTGGCAAAGGCTGGCTGAAAGCCTCGGCCGATCCCCTCGCCCGGCCCATATCCCAGTGGAGCTACTTCTTCACATTGACCGACTCGCCGCCCAACACCGGCAACGGCCTGGTCGGGCCCGGGTCCACCACCTTCAATGACACGGAGATCCGCGCGGAGATCAAAAACGGACAGGTCACGGTCTATCTGCCCCGGGAAAACGACCCCTTAGGTCAGGGCGACTTCTTCGCCACGGCCTCGGCCGTGGCCGTCGCCGTAAATAACCTGATCGACCCCGCCACCGGCAACCGGATCTTCACGGCCTCGGCCCTCGCCGGCGGAAACCTCATCTTCCAGCCCTCGGCCAACTGGCTCTCCCTGGACCCCAGCGAACCCTACACCCTGGCCCACGCCACCCTAAGCCCGCGCGGCACCCAGAACGACCTGATCTGGTCGGTGCGAAACAACGGCAACTCCTATGTCGGCGAGGCCGGCAACGCCCTGTCGGTCCAATACGTCATCCCCACCGACCCCATGACCCTCAGCCCGGAGCCGCAACTGGTGTTCAACGAGACCACCGGCCTGGTCACTGTCCTCGCCGGAGGCGACCGGAACATCTACAACGAAGTATTCGCCAAGACCTTATTGGAAACCGGCGACAGGATAACGGCCCACGAAAAGGCCATCGCCGCCGCAGTCACCACCAAGGCCAACGACGTCAAGGCCATGATCAACGGCGATCCGGCCTTTGCCGCCGGCTGCCTGGTCAAAAAGGCGGACGGTTCCACCCTGACCGGCCAGGAGGCCCAGCGCCTCATAGGCTCCATCTTCGAGGTCAGCCTGGCCGACGGCAATTCCGGCGACGGCCGCATCAATTTCGCCCATCCCCGCACCTATCTCACCGACGGCTACGACCAGCCGGCCCTCTTCCGGGTCTCCCAGGACGGGGGTAAGACCTGGGGCCCGCCCCAGACCTTCGCGGCCGGCGAATACCAGACCGGGGAAATGTTCCACAACGCCTTCCTGGGCCATGCCTCCCTGACCACCAGCCTCCCCGGCAAGGCCAACGACCTGGTCTTCACCGCCCGCTACCAGGGCACCTGGGGCAACGACCTGCGCGTGGAATACCAACTGCCCGACCCCGGCAGCCACCCCAACCCGGCCACCACGGTCACGGTGGGCCCCAACCCCTGGAATATCTGCGTCACCCTGCGCACCGATGCCCAGGGCCGGGTGCTCAGCACGGCCAAAGAGGTCATGGAGGCCGTCAACAACCATCCCCAGGCCAGCCAATTGGTGCTGGCCGACCTGGCCAACTACCACGAAGGCGGGGACGGAGTGGTCGATCTGATGAGATGCACGCCCCTGACTGTGGGCGAGCCCTACCAGGTGGACGGCCGGAGCGTCATCACCCCCTTGGGCTATGCCACGGCCACGGTCGCCTTTCCCTACTCCCCCCCGAGCCAGAGCGACCCCAACATCATCTTCCAGGCCACCACCCAAGGGCCCCTGGGCAACAAGGTGGGCATCCGCTACACCACCAGCGCCGACCCGACCCTTTATGCCTCGGCCGCCATGGCCAACAACAGCTACCAGTCGGAAACCACGGTCCGCTACGAGACCGACCCCAGGACCGGCCAGACCGTCCTGGTGGTGCACCT
>JAITBV010000115.1 GCA_031283395.1 Candidatus Adiutrix sp. | reverse complement strand
TTAAGGTCATCTTTTCATGGCGGTGTTTTCCAACGGCATGACAGGGACCTGGCCCGGCGTATTGTCACCGACCTGTTGACCGTTGACTTGAGCCAACCGGATGCCGCTCTTTTCAAGGCTTTTTGCCTGGAAATGGAACAGCGAATGGAACGGCCCGGGTTCTGTTTTTGAGTTCCGGCCATTATCCGTCAAAGGAGCAGTCTTATGCATGAAAGTGAACTTTTAAGTTTCATCAAGTCCCATGAAGACTGGAAAGACCTGCTTGCCGGGCCGCCCTACAATCTTATCATCCGCCAGGAGAGCTATTTGGCCCTTTTTAAATACCGCATTAACTCGGACCAGAACCTGAAACTGGTTCGGGAAAGCCGGGGCCATATCATCGACCTGGCCCGGCTGGAAATAGCCTGCCGTCCCTTTGACAAGTTTTTTAATTTTCAGGAAACATTCGCGGCGCAAATCGACTGGTCCTCGGCGGTCATAGAGGAAAAAATCGACGGGAGCATCATCAAGGTCTGGTGGGATAAGACCGGCCGGAAATGGCGGGTCTCGACCAATGGCGCTATCGACGCTTACGAAGCCCGCCTGCTCGACCCTGTATCCGAAGAAAAGGGGGCGGTATTCGGGGTTTTGTTCGACGAAGCCGTCAAAAACCTGGGCTTCGATCTATACAGCCGCCTGGACCCGGAAAATACATACATTTTTGAGCTGGTTTCGCCGGATAGCCGTGTCATAATCAGCTATCCGGAAACTCGCATCATTCATCTCGGCACGCGGCGTAATGAAACCGGGCGGGAGGAGGAGATCGATCTCGGCGTGGCCAAACCCCGCCGATTTCCCTTCTCCTGCCTGGACGAAATAATTGAAAAAGCCATGAGCCTGCCCTGGACCGAAGAAGGTTTCGTCGTCCGGGACGCCGGATATAACCGCATCAAGGTCAAATCCCTGGCCTATGTCGATTTCCATCACAAAATGGATCAGCTTGTCACCCAAAAAGCCTCCTTTGTCCTGCGGATTATCCTTGATGACGCTTTGGGCGGTCTGGATGATTTTCTTTCCTTCTTCCCCCGGCATAAGGGCTTTTGCGATGAGATACTCAATCGCTATAAGGCCTATCTGGAGGAAATCACGAAAACCATCTCCGGCTTCCGGAATATCAGGGAACTGCCCCGAAAAGAAGCCGCCGCAATAATTTTGAAATATCCCTATTCGACCGTTCTCTTCAAGTGGCTGGACGGGCGTTTTGAATTGGCGAACCTGCCTGAATTTCTGAAAACGCTGCGGTTTGCCCATCTGGAAGAGCAAATCCTGAAAGATATGAAGCCCCGGCCCGGGGAAACGATGGCTGAATGGGAGTAGGCGAATCACCTTGAAAAAGGAGACCGGAGATGAAAGAACTCCTGGCTGGCATCGCGGGTAATTTGGCGGATATCGATTCCGTCCTTTTGGTGGATTATGAAAACGTCAAGCCGGATCATCAGGAATTGGCCCGTTTGCGGGAAATGGGCCGTTTTTACCTGGTTTTCATCGTCCCGGAATCGGTTGGCCTGAAAGCTAATCTGGTCAATGAGATCCAAAAGTTCGGTTCTTCCGCCAGCTATTGCCTTCTGCGGCAGGCGGGCCACAACAATTTGGATTTTCACCTGGTTTTCATTCTGGGTTATTTCCTGGCCCGGCAGCCTGACTTGAAATGCTATATTTTGAGCCAGGATACGGACTATGACCATGTGATCAGATCCTGGAATGAGGATAAAAACGAGCAGCTTTGGAAAGTGCGGAAAATATCCGACATCCCCGGCTGGAAGTGGGAAAAGGGGGAAAGTTCCGAGGACATGGTTTCGATCGAAAACGGAAAAGTAAATGATTTGGTGGTTTTTCTGAAAAAACTGAACGGCAACCGCCCGGCCAGCGTCAACACCCTGACTTCCACGGCCATGCGCATCCTGTCCCTGCCGGAGGAGAAAGCCTCGGAAGTGCTCAGGCTCATGCGGGCCAAGAAATTGATCTCCGTTACTGAAAACAGCCGGATAAGCTATTCGGCGCTGCTGCAATAAACTTCACCCGGTGAACGCCCAAGCCCCTGGTAAAAAGGGTTCAAGGCTGAAGCCTCACCATAAAACCCGGTTCATCCGAAAGGGAACAAACCATGACCCGGACAGCGGAACCGATTCAAGAAGGTCTTTTTAAGGAATTGGATGGAGGCCTGGATTTACGGTCAGAGTTTCAAAGCCTCTGGCAGTCAACGAAAAAGCTCGGCCGCTTTAATCCCCATCTCAGGCGGGGTTTTGAGAATCTGGTCGAGCGCCACCGCCTCCATGAAATTTTAAAAATCGAACAGCAACCGGGAGCGGTGCGCCTGACTCTGGCCAACCTGTGGCGCCTGACCCGGCTTGAAGGCCGGCCGGGGCTTCTTTTGCACACTTTCGACCTGGCCGAGGGCCATTGGCGGGAACAGGACCAGAAGGTCATAACCTGGTTTAAACGTGGAGATGCATTACTGGTGTACCACCATCATTCATGGAACATCTGGCCTGAAATATATTGTCAGCGAGAACGATTTCAGTGGAAAATCATCTTGACCGTCTGGTTGAATACACTTTGCCCAGTCTTAAGAAACGGGATAAAGCTCTACTTAGCCCCGGGAGATGAGGAACGGTTCGCTGGTTACATTTTTCGTCGGTTAAGTCAACTGCCCAGAGAATTTACGGGCCGGGTCATTGATGCGGCCTTCCAGCGCCATATATGGAACCCGGAACTTTTGTCTTTATTGTTCCCCCTTCGCCGACGCCGCGGTAGCCGAGTTCCTCTGTCTTTTTACCTGGCGGCCCAAGCCCATAAGGAGGATTTAACCCGGATAAACCGGGAATCGCCTGATTTTATGCCGCTGTTGAATTTAATTCCGCCGGCCTGGTGGTCCAGGCGTGACCTCTTACAAGACAAGGTCTTGAGAGCCGCCGGCCATTTTTTTACGAATTTTTCGCCGGCCGGCCTACGCTGGTTGCGCCGGGCACCGGCCGAAACCCTGGATTGCTTTCAAGATTTTTTTTCTATAGAGCTTGCAAAAGGGGATAGATTTTCCATAAGTTATTTACTATCGACCGCTGAGGAATTGGCGGAGGTCATGGCCAGCCTGCCGCCCCGGGCGGTCGGCCGGCCCGAATTTGCTGAAACAGCCATTGAACTATTTCGGTGTCTATTGCTGAAAATTGGCGCAGGTTTCCCAACACCCGACCCTATTCTAGCCCGTCGGCTGGTCCGTCTCCTGGCCAGGCATATTACGGCAAGATGGGCCGCCTGTGAGCAGTTTTCAAAAGAGCTTCTGCTAGAAATGGAAGCCATAATCGATTGGCTAAGAGCGGAGGGCTTCAGCCGTGGCCTGCCGGACAAAAATTCCACCTGGCGGTCCCTCAAGCGCCGCTCGGATAAATGGCATGAGGAAATCCCGCGACGGCAGGAAAAAGCAAAAGAAAACGCTGTTTGGGAGAGCCTGTTGGGGGAAATGACCATAGGCGGCCTAAAAATAAAACCCCTGGTCACGGGGCAGGATTTATATAATGAAGGCCGCGAAATGCGGCACTGCGTCAGCTCCTACACCGGGCAGTGCCTTCATGGAGGCTGCCGCGTCTTTTCCCTCGTTGAAGCGGATGGGACCCGCTCCACCCTTAGCCTGCTGCATCGCACAGCCGGCGGTTTCGTCATTGGCCAGCACAAAGGCCAGGCTAACGGCCCGGTGAGCCCGGCCGCGGCCAAGGCGGCCTGGGAAGTCTGCCGGCTCTATACCCTGAAACACCTGGAAGCGGCCAAGACGGAGGCGGCGGACTGAAAATGGGTGTTCTCTTCTTTCAGGCCTCGGAACCGGGAGCCTCCCTGGAAGCCAGCGTATCCCTGGCCAGATATACCAACCTATCTTCTTCCACCGCGGTCTTCACCTGCTCCCAAACCAGTCTGGCCGCCGCAGGGTCCAGGTTTAGACCGCTCGCCGCCTCGAGGACTTCCGGCAACCCTATTTCCGCATATTTCCCGGCGACTGTGGTGGCCTGCCGCCCGAAAAGGCAGGGGGCGTAGGTCAGGTCGAAGCCCGGGGCCACCCGCCACCGGCCGTCACCGCCGCGCAGGAAGGCGAAATTCCTGGCGTGGTCGTCGCAATTTTTGGCCAGAACGTTGAAGCACATCAGCCTGAACATCTTTTCAACCTCGGAGAGGTCACCCGTCAAGTCCAGGGTCGCCGCCAGCAGGTCTTTGTAATCCAATAACATAAAGCCCTGCTCCCCGCAAAGGAGCCCGGCCGCCGACAGCATCAGCAGCCGGTTGCCGTCGCCGTCCCGGTCGAAGCGGCGAACGCCGAAATACCTACCCTCGACAAGCTCCGTTTCCGGCATCTGAAGTCCGGCCTTGGCCGCTGTCAGGGCGTATTGGTATTCCATCTTCCCCACGGCCTCCGAATCATGACTATCCCCGAACTTCACGATCCATTCCCGCCCCTCATGGCAAATATGGACCTTGGGCCTGGCCCCGCCGGAGGCTCCCGACAGCCTCGCCCCCTTACCGACATCCCCGTTGAACCTCCCCTGCAGGATGGCCCTGACCTCCTCCGCGAGGATCGCGGGCTCTCCTTCCGGGAGGCCGCCGTCTATCACGCATTGCGGAAAATATTCCAGGGACCCCCGGCCGGACGACCCGATCAGAGCCAGCTTTTCCGCAACGGTCAGAGAACCATATTCGATACCCTTTGCCCTCAAA
>JAITBV010000031.1 GCA_031283395.1 Candidatus Adiutrix sp. | reverse complement strand
GCGGAAGCCACGGTGGTCCGCAATTACATAGACTGGATCCTGGCCCTGCCCTGGTTCGAGCGCAGCCGCGACCGCCTGGAAATCAACGCCGCGGAAAGGATTCTCAACGAAGACCATTTCGGGCTGGAAAAACCCAAGGAACGCATTTTGGAATACCTGGCGGTCCAGAGCCTGGTCAAAAAGAACAAGGGGCCCATTCTCTGCCTGGTCGGCCCCCCCGGCGTGGGCAAGACTTCCCTGGCCCGCTCCGTGGCCCGGGCCCTGGGGCGTAATTTCGTGCGCCTGTCCTTGGGCGGGGTGCGGGACGAAGCCGAGATACGCGGACATCGCCGCACCTATATCGGGGCCATGCCCGGCAAGATAATCCAAAGCCTGCGCAAGGCCAAGACTTCCAACCCGGTCTTCTGCCTCGATGAAGTGGACAAGATGTCCACCGACTTCAGGGGCGACCCCTCGGCCGCCCTCCTGGAAGTTTTGGATCCGGAACAGAATTCCAAATTCGGCGACCACTATCTGGACCTGGATTACGACCTCTCCGAAGTTATGTTCATAACAACCGCCAACAGCCTTTACAACATCCCCAGCCCCCTGCAGGACCGCATGGAGATTATCCGCATCTCCGGCTACACCGAGGATGAAAAACTGAATATCGCCAAAAATTTCCTCATCCGCAAACAGGTGGCGGCCAATGGACTTAAGGCCGACCAGCTCGACATAACCGACCAGGCCGTTCTGGCCACCATCCGCCGTTACACCAAGGAGGCCGGGGTGCGGGGCCTGGAACGGGAAATCGCCTCCGTTTGCCGCAAGGTGGCCCGGGAAAGCCTGAAAAATCCCCAGGAGCGCATCAAGGTTTCAGGCAAAAATGTTGGCCATTACCTGGGCGTGCCCAAATACCGCTACGGCGTGATCGAGGAAATGGACGAAGTCGGCGTGGTGACCGGCCTGGCCTGGACTGAAGTCGGCGGCGACACCCTGACCACCGAAGTGCTCATCATGCCCGGCCGCGGCAATCTCACCCTCACCGGCAAGCTGGGCGAAGTCATGCAGGAGTCGGCCCGGGCGGCCATGAGCTATGTCCGGTCCATCTCCGAAAAATTGGGCCTGGACCCCAATTATTACCGCAAGATGGATATCCACATCCACATTCCGGAGGGGGCCATCCCCAAGGATGGGCCATCGGCCGGCATCACCCTGACCACCGGCCTGGTTTCCGCCCTGACCAAACGAAAGGTTCGCCGGGATGTGGCCATGACCGGTGAAGTGACCCTGCGCGGCCGGGTGCTGCCCATAGGAGGCCTTAAGGAAAAAATAATGGCCGCCCACCGGGGCGATATGAAGACCATCATCATCCCCAAGGAAAATGAAAAGGATCTCAAGGATATTCCCGACCGCATTCTCAAGAATCTGCGCATCGTGACGGTCAATCACGTCGAGGAAGTTCTGCCCCTGGCTTTGGTGGTGCCGGAAGGAGAAACGCTCTTTAAGACCTGCGCCGAACCCGAGCCGGTGGTCGCCCCGCCCGTGACTCCGCCGGAGGAACCTCTGGCCGCCCACTAAAAACATCCGGCCGCGCGGCCAAGCGTCGGAGCCCTATGCTTTCTTTTCATCTCGATCCTCCCCTGGTCTGGTTCCTCCTGGGCATTGGTTTTCTTGTTCTGGAAGCCTGTGCCCCGGGCCTCTTCCTTATGTTTTTCGGCCTGGGGGCCTGGAGTGCCGCTTTGGCCGCCCTGGCCGGGCTGGAATTTACAGCCCAGATGCTGACTTTCATGGCCGTGGCCCTGGCCAGCCTGGTTTTACTGCGGGACAAGCTGAAAAAGCTCCTCGCCGTCCGCGCCGGCCGCGGAGAGGAAATGGAAGACCCCGTGGTCGCCGATCAATACCTGGGGCGGGAAGTAACGGTCATCTCTGAGGCGACTCCGGGCAGGCCGGCCCTGGTGGAACTGAACGGCGCCGACTGGCAGGCCAGATGTGAAGCTGAAACCCTGCGTTTGGGCGACCGGGTCCGGGTGGTGGCCCGGGAGAACCTGACCCTGGTGGTTACCAAAATTTCGCCGCCAGCGGCCTGAAGTCTACTTGTAAGGAGCATTCGATATGTTCAGCGATTCCGGCAGCGCCATGACCGCCTTGATGATGGCGGCCTTTTTTCTGATTTTCCTTTTCATCAAGTATGTGCGCATCGTGCCCCAGAACGAGGCCTTTGTGGTGGAGCGCCTGGGCCGTTATCGTGGCACCCTCCTGTCGGGCTTCCATATCCTGTTGCCGTTTCTGGACAATGTGGCTTACAAGCATACCTTGAAGGAACAGGTCATCGATGTGGCCTCCCAGACCTGCATCACCCGCGACAACATTTCCGTGGAGGTGGATGGGGTTCTCTACATGACCGTGATCGACCCCAAGAAAGCCAGTTACGGGGTGGACCGGTATCATTTCGCCTCCATTCAGATCGCCCAGACCACCATGCGCAGCGTCATCGGCAAACTGGAACTGGACCGCACTTTCGAGGAACGCGAGAGCATAAATTCCCAAATCATCGAAGCGGTGGACAAGGCTTCGGACCCCTGGGGCATCAAAGTCAACCGCTATGAAGTGAAAAACATAACTCCGCC
The DNA here is from genome assembly GCA_031283395.1 of Candidatus Adiutrix sp. The sequence continues at coordinate 1,053 of JAITBV010000031.1, read as the reverse complement.
CCAGAGCATCAAGGACGCCATGGAGCGCTACATGAAGGCCGAAAGGGACAAGCGGGCGGCCATCGCCGCTTCCGAAGGCGAGCGCCAGGCTGAAATAAACCGGGCCGAGGGGGCCAAGCTGGCCAAGATCAACATCTCCGAAGGTGAAAAACAGCGCCTCATCAACGAGGCCGGAGGGCAGGCCGCCCAGATTCAACTGGTGGCCGAGGCCACGGCGGACGGTTTGAAAAAAGTCGCCGAAGCCCTCGGCCATCCGGGGGGCGAAGGCGCCATGTCCCTGCGCATCGCCGAAGCCTACCTCCAGGAATTCGGCAAACTCGCCCAGGGCGGCAACACCATGATCGTCCCGGCTAACGTCACCGATTTGGCTTCCATCGTGGCTGTCGGCCAGAAAGTCTTGTCGGCCTCTAAAAAAATTGAGGGCTGAAACGGTTAGGAAAGATTGGCGGGTAAATAAAGGCAGACCTCCAATTTAGGCTTGACTGCCTTTCAAATATGTGCCAATAATTGTCCGCCTTAGGGAGAGGTGTCCGAGCGGCTTAAGGAGCACGATTGGAAATCGTGTGTGGGGGCAACTCCACCGGGGGTTCAAATCCCCCCCTCTCCGCCATTTTCTTGCGCGATCCGGGCAAACTCGTCTTCTACTCTGCGGAAAACCTCCACCAGGACTGGGTCGAAGTGCGACCCCGCGCCGGATTCGATGATTTCACAGGCTTCCTCATGGGTGAAGGCCTTTTTGTAGGGGCGCTCAAAAATCAGCGTGTCGTAGACATCCGCAATGGCCATCAACCGGCCCTCCAAGGGGATGTTCAAACCTTTCAAGCCCATCGGGTAACCGCTACCGTCCCATTTTTCATGATGGGTTCCGGCTATGCACAGCGTGTGGCGCAAAAAGGCGTGCTCTTTCGTGTTGTGCATTATTTTTTCTATGGCATCCACTCCGACCGCCACATGGGTCTTCATTACCTCGAACTCCTCCTCGGTGAGCTTGCCGGGCTTGTTCAGGATAAGGTCGGTAATGGCGATTTTTCCAACGTCGTGGAGCTGGGCCGA
>JAITBV010000021.1 GCA_031283395.1 Candidatus Adiutrix sp. | reverse complement strand
AGAAGGTCATGGCCGTCCTGGCCGATGAACGGACCCCCCCGGACCTGCCCGACTATCGTCTGCCCAAGAACGTCTTCCCCACCCACGACCACACCGCCGCCTTCCGCAAGGCCACCGAGGTGGTGGTGGCCGTGCCCCCCCCGCGCATGGAACAGACCCTGGCCCTTATCATGGCCGAGGCCAGGGAGATGCGCAGCCTCATCATCGCCAGCCGGGGCTTCGACCCCCGCTCCCACCGCCTGACCATGCAGATCGCCTGGGAGGCGGCCGTGGCCGCCGGCCGCAACAGCCTTAACATCCTGGCCCTGAGCGGACCCTTCACCCCCCTGGCCCTCTGGCGGGGCGACGAGGCCGGCGGCCTGTGGACCCTGGCCGGGGCCACGCGCGGGGGCCGGGCCTCCGAGGCCCTTCTTTTCAAGTTCGGCAAATACCGGGTCGCCTTAAGCCCCGACCCCATCGGGGTCCAGATGGCCGCGGCCCTGGCCGACGCCTATGCCCTCTACGCGGCCCTCCGGGACAAACGCCCCCGCCAGGACGCGGCCGAGTCGGGCGCCGCCCCGGAAACCGCCGCCTTCCTCCGGGAGATAAGCGCCGAGGCCAAGAGCCTGGCCCTGGCCCTGGGCGGCCAGCCCCAGACCTTCGAGGCCGACAACCCGGCCTGGCTGGCGGAATATCTCATCCGCTCCGCCCATCGCCCCGCCCCGGGGTCGTCCTGGCTGGCGCCCTTGAAAAACGACCAGCCCCCCGGCCACGGGGCGGCCCACCGGGAACTGGCCGCCTTGTGGCCCGAGCCCTGGGCCAATGGTTACTTTTCCATCCATTCGGCCAGCCTCACGGCTCGCCATCTCAGCCTGAACCTGCCGCACCTGGAAGAGGCCGACCGCCTGATAGGCGGAGCCGTGAGGTTTCAATGATCCGCCGTGGCCTGACCGCCCTCTTCTGGCTTTGGCTGGCCCTCTCGCTGGCGGCCGGCCCCCGGCCCGCCCTGGCCGCGGTGGAGGTCCTGGCCGCCGATTACCCGGTCTGGCTGTTCACCCGGAGCCTTATGGCCGGCGTGCGGGGCGGACAGGTGACCCTGTTGACCGCCGCCCCGGGCTGCGCCCACGACCACGTCCTGGCCCCGGCCGAACTGGAAACCCTCTCCCGGGCCGATATCCTGGTCAGCGGCGGCCTGGCCCTGGACGCCTTCCTGGAGCGGGCCCTGGGCGTGGCCAAGCCGGGCCTTAAGATCATCGACGCGGCCGGCGGCGGTTTCAAGGTCCGCTCCGGCCAGAACCAGGCCCTGGTGCTGGACCTGGCCACGGCCCGCCAGTGGTACCGCGCGGCCGGGGAAAGGCCCGACCCCCACCTCTTCGCCTCCCTCTCCGGGGCCATGACCATGACCGACAACCTGGCCGAGGCCCTGGCCCGGCTCGACCCCCAGAGCGCGGAGGCCTATCGGGACAACGCCCTTCAGATCAATGCCCAATACCAGCGGCTGCTCTACGAATTCCAGGCCGTCGCCGCCCGGTGGTCCCCGCGCCCCCGGGTCGTCCTGAGCCACGGCGTGCTTCGCTATATGGCCGCGGACCTGCGCCTGTCCGTGGCGGACATCATCGAAGGGGCCGAGGAAGAGCCGGTTTCAGCCGCCCGCCTGGCCGAACTGGTGGACCGGGCCCGGCAGTGCCAGGCCGTGCTGGCCGACCCCCACGGCCGGCTGGACCTGGCCCGGACCGTGGGCGCCGAAGCCCGCCGGCCCGTGGCCGTCATAGACCCGGTCGCCTCCGGGCCGCCGGACCCCCCCCCGGATTATTTTGAAAAAGTCTTTCTGACCAACCTGGCCGTCCTGGACGAACTCTTCACCCGGCCGCCCGGCGCGCCGCCCCGGAAATGAGCGGCCTGCCCCGGGTGGAGATCCAGGGCCTGTCCGTGCGCCTGGGCCGGCGGGCGGTGCTTTTTGAACTGAGCGCCCAGGTGCCCGCCGGGGGCCAGACCGTCATCATCGGGCCCAACGGCGGGGGCAAGACCACTTTGATCCGCACCTTATTGGGCGAGGTCGCCCCCCTAAGCGGCGGCTTCGTCTTCGACCCGCCCGCGCCCCGCCTGGGCTATGTGCCCCAGCGTTTCAACTTCGACCGCCACCTGCCCCTGACCGTCCTGGAGTTCCTGGCCCTGGGCCTGACCGACCGGCCCCTGTGGCTGGGCCGGTCGGCCAAAATAAAAAAACAGGCCCTGGCCCGGCTGGCCGAAGTCAAGGCCGAGACCCTGGCCGGCCGCCGCCTGGGGGATCTTTCCGGCGGGGAGCTGCAACGGGTGCTTTTGGCCTCGGCCCTGAGCCTGTCCCCGGAACTGTTGATCTTGGACGAGCCGGCCACGGGCGTGGATGTTTACGGGGAAGAGTTGCTCTGCGAGCTTTTGGGTTCCTTCAAGGGCCGCTTCACCATTCTCATGGTCAGCCACGATCTGCCCACGGCCCGGGCCCACGCCGACTGGATAATCTGCCTCAACCGCCGGGTCATGGCCCAGGGCCCGCCCGGGGACATATTCAATTCCGGGGCCCTCGCGGCCACCTTCGGCCTCCACGGCGCCGGGGCCTGAGGGCCCTGTTTCAATCCGCCCGTAAGGGGCTTAATCAGTTTTCAAGGGTAATAGGCGCAGGCGGGATTTTGGTAAATCAATAGTCAAAACCGCCCCGTTTTCCAGTTCCGCGGTCATCCGCCGCAATAAAGGGATTATGGCCGGGACAAGGTATTCCGGGCTGAGGTTCCCTGATCTTACCTGCACCACGCTGGGTTTGCGGGCTTCAGTGGCCGCTAAAATGGCGCTGAAATCCAAATCATAGGTCAGCACTACATAGTCGTTGTTTCTGGCAAAGGCCATGACAGCGGCATCAGGAGCTTCCGGAGGACCAGCGCTAGACCAATGCAAGGATTCAAAGCCGGCCTCGGACAAGACGGAAACCAAACGCGGAGAAAGGTTCATATCCAGGAGCAATTTCATGCTCAGGCCAAATCAACCTCGCGTTCTTCCGCCCTCCAGGCGGCATAACGCAAGGCCTGCATGATGTCCTCCCGCTCCAGGTAAGGATAATCGGCCAATAGTTCCTCCGGGCTCCGGCCGGCGCCCATCTGGCTGACAATAAGCCCGACTGTGACCCGTGAGCCCCTGATACAGGGTTTCCCTCCCATCACTTCCGCTTTATGGGTGATGCGGTCCAGTTGCGGCATTGTAGTTTCTCCTGGCCATAATGGATGTTAATTTACAGCGGCGGCCATAGATGGCTCCGCCAACTGAAAATAGTTTAGCCCAAAGGCTGAAAAATGGCAATCCGGCCTTTACAAAGCAAAAGCCCCGCCTAGAAGCGGGGCTTTTGGTTGACCGGCCAGGGCCGGTTATCTGCCGATGAGGGAGAGGGCCAACTGGCTCAGGGAGTTGGCCTGGGCCAGCATCCCGGTGGCCGCCTGAGTCAGCACGTTGTTCTTGGTGAACTCGGTCATTTCCCAGGCCACGTCCACATCCGAGATGCGGCTTTCCGAGGCCTGGAGGTTTTCAGCCTGAATTTCCAGGTTGGTCATGGTGTTCTCCAATCTGTTCTGCATGGCGCCGAGATCGGCCCTGATCTTGTCTTTGACGTCAATGGAATAGTTGATGGCGTCCAGGGTCTCCTGGGCATTGCTCCGGGTGCGCACGGCCGCCCCGGCCCAGAGGCCGTTGGCGGCGTCCTGGATCTCCACGAAGCTGTAGCGGTCCAGCCCGTTGATGATCTCGTCATAGCCGCTGGGGAACAGGCCGGGCAGCTTCAGTTCGCGGGCCGCGGCTATCCACAGGTCGCGGTCGTCGCCCACGTCCTTGCCGTTGAGGGTCACGTTCCAGACCTAGTTACCGAGGTTTTCCTTGGTCTGGATGGGCTTCATCGTGCCCCAGACCTCGGCGGCCGTGCTGCCCAAGGTGAAGTTGGTGCCGTCTTTTATCCAGACGTGCTGCCCGGGGTTCAGGCCGGCCGTGCTCTCCACGTTCTCGAAGTCCACGAACTGCCGCCGCATCACCTGGGAAACGGGGTCGATGTCGTAAACGTCGCAGGCCAGAAGGTTGTTGTAATCCCCGCCTGTCTTGTTGAACACGTAAAGGACGGTGGAATCGTTCTGGTCCAGCATGGCCCAGAACTGGCTGTTGGCATTGTGGTTGATGGCCGAGGCCAGGGAGTAGGCGTTGAATTCAAAGGCGCCGCCCACTTCGATGACCTTCTTGCCCGGGTCGACGTAGCCGTTGGCATGCTCCTCTTCGCTGGTGACCTC
>JAITBV010000286.1 GCA_031283395.1 Candidatus Adiutrix sp. | reverse complement strand
TCCCGGAAATCCAGCTTCTGGTCCAGGCCGCGGGCGAAAGCCGGCCGGCCACCTGAGGCGGCGGCCCGCCCATGCTCAGGACCATCCTCACCTCTCTCTTAATGCTGCTCGGCTGGCAGCTCCTGGCCGAATCCGGCCTCATAGCCGCCTATCTCCTGCCCTCGCCGCTGGCGGTGGGCCGGACCGCGGCGCTCATGTGGCGATCCGGAGCCCTGCCCGGCCACATCAAGACCTCACTTTTCCACGTGGCGGCCGGCTTCGGCCTCAGCGCCCTGGCGGGCTTTTTCTTCGCCGGCCTGGCCACCCGTTTCGCCCTGGCGCGCGAGATACTTAACGCCCCCTTCGGATTATTGCGCATGGTCCCCCCGCTGGCCATGATCCCCCTCTTCATTCTCTGGCTGGGCATAGGCGGGGCCACCCAGATGGCCATCATAATCCTGGCCTCCATCTTCCCCATCTTCTTAAGCACCAGGGATGGACTGTGCCGGGTCGGCGAGGCCCATCGCGAACTGGCCCGCAGCCTGAACCTTTCCACCTGGGTTTACGCCACGCGCATAGTCATCCCCAGCGCGGTCCCTTCCATCATCACCGGACTGCGCCTGGCCTTCGGCTATAGTTGGCGCGCCCTGATCGGCGCGGAACTTATCGCCTCCAGCAGCGGACTGGGCTACCTTATCATGGAGGCCCAGGACATGATGCGCACGGACGAAGTGCTGGTGGGCATCCTGACCATAGGCCTCATCGGCTGGGCCCTGGACGGCCTCTTCAGCAAGGCTACCGCCCGCCTTCTGCGCCGCCGTTTTCCGGAGATAGCCGAATGACGCCGATCCTTGATTCCATCAGCAAGAGTTTCGGATCCAGGCCCATACTTGAAGGGATATCCCTTTCCCTGGCCGCGGGCGGCATAACCTGCCTTTTGGGGCCTTCAGGCTGCGGCAAGTCCACCCTTCTGCGCATAGCCGCCAGCCTGATCCCGCCGGAGGCGGGGAAAGTGCTCGTCGAGCCGGCGCGTGCGGCCATGGTCTTCCAGGACCCCAGGCTTTTGCCCTGGCTCACGGTGGCGGAGAACCTGGCCCTGGCCCTGCCGGGAGCCAGGACGGCCGAAAGAAAAACAAGCATCCGCCAGGCCCTTGACCTGGTGAGCCTGCCCATGAGCGGAGGCGACGTCCGCGGCCTTCTGCCCCGCGAACTCTCCGGCGGCATGGCCCAGCGGGTGAGCCTGGCCCGGGCCCTCTTGCGGCGGCCGGACTTTCTTTTAATGGATGAGCCTTTTGCCGCCCTGGACGCCATCACCCGCGGCGAACTGCAAAAAATGCTGGTCAGTCTCATCGCCAAACAGCGGGTCAACTGCCTTTTCGTGACTCACGACTTAAACGAAGCCCTGACCATCGCGGACCACATCAAATTGCTGAAGGACGGAAAAATCCAGTTCAGCGCCCCGGTGCCGGCCGCAGCCGAACACGACCGGATCAAACAGAGGATACTATCATATCTGCAAACCGACAGGGGAAACACATGAAGCCCGTCATTACACTGGCCGCGCTCCTGGCCCTCCTGGGAGCGGCTTCCGCCCCGGCCACCGAAGTCGTAAACATCAGCTACGTCAAATCGCCCTTCAACCTTCAGATGATCGTCATGAAGGATCAAGCGCTGCTGGAAAAGGAGCTCGCCCTCCTGGGCGTGACCGTCAACTGGCCGGAGATCAACATCGGGGCCAGGCAGGCCCAGGCCTTGGCCACCGGCGACCTGGACGTGGGCGGGGTCATGAACACCAGTTCGATCATAATGGCCAAGGGCGAAGGGTATCCGGTCAAGATCATCGCGGGCGTGGCCCGGCCTTCGGACGTCTTCGCCCTGGTGGCCAAAAAAGGCGGGGCGGCCTCGGTCGGGGATCTCAAAGGCAAGACCGTGGCCGGCCCCAAAGGCACGGTGCTGCACAATCTCCTGGCCGCGGCCCTGCAAAAGGACGGGTTGCGCCTGGCTGACGTCAATTTCGTGTCAATGGATATCCACCAGTCTTTCGCGGCTTTGCAGAGCGGCCGGGTGGACGCCGCCCTCCTGGCGGCCAACGCCGTCATCATGGCTGAAAAGGATGGGGCCAAGGTGCTGACCACGGCCACCGGCCTGGTGGAGCCCAAACTGGTCATGGCCGCCAGCGAAAACTTCATAGCCAGGCACCCGGACCGGCTCAAAGCCGTGATCGCCGCCCACGACAAGGCCTGGCAATGGATAGTCGAAAACCATCAGGACGCCTTGGCCCTGGGAGCCAAGGTCCAGGGCTTAAGCCTAGCGGAGGCGGAACAGCTCTTTGCCTGGTCCCATTTCACTCAGCGCCTGAACGCCTCTGATATTCCGGGCATGGAAGCGGATCTGCTCTTCATGCTGGAAAACGACATCATGCGCAACCAGGTCGACATCAGGGACCTCATTCTGCCCCAGGCCCTGGAAGAATAGACCTCAGGCTTCCCAGTCGCTGAACTTGCCGAGACCGGAAGAACGGGGCGGCTCGGCGCCGAAAGTGAGGCTGGCGGGGCGCTCGGGCGGGCTGAGCCGGCGGCGAAACTCGGCCGCCAGTTCCCGCCGAATATCCTCCGCCGAAGCCCCCGGCTTCGGGACCACGAAAGCCTTAAGGCGCCCGCCCTCTTCCTCGGTCATTGGGCGGACCAGGCAAAATTCCACCAGGGGATGCTCGCGGATCAGCCCGGCCACCCGCTCGGGATAGACGTTCACCCCGGCCACCTGCACCGCTTTATCCAGCCGGCCCAGAGGAATGAAACGCCGGGGCCCCCGCCAACTCAGCCTGTCCGGCAAATCATGGAAGGCTTCACCTCCCTCCGGCAGGCTCCGAGCCAGGCGGCTCCGGCCGTCCCGCCGCCAATGTTTCAAAAGGCTGAAGGGCCCAGGGCCCAGCCGCAGGCCCACCGCGCCGGTTTCCGAAGCCCCGTATATTTCCCGCAGGCCCGCAAAACCCAACTCCCGCACCTGTTGAAAAAGCCGGTCCGGACAAGGGGCAGTGGCGGTGAGGAGAACCATGTCCTCGGGCGGAGAGGGACCCGACCGCTCTATAAATAGAGGGTAAGCCACCAACAGGTCGCCGCCGCGCCAAACCCCGGCCGCGGCGGTGGGCAGAGGCGCCAGGTCAAGGACCGGCAGACCCAGGAACTTAGGGACCAGAAGACCGA
>JAITBV010000241.1 GCA_031283395.1 Candidatus Adiutrix sp. | reverse complement strand
TGGCCGCGTGGGCCGCCTTCTGGCCCAGGTAGCTGCAATACACCCGGTCGCTGGCGTTGGCCGGGGCGCTGCGGATGATGTAGCTGGGGTCGATGTATTTGAGGTTGAGTTCCAGCTTCCTGGCCTTGAAGTGATTCTTGACGGCTTCGGCCAGGAAGGAGCCTATGTCCTTGTGGAGGATGTTGCCGGAGGCGTCCTGCTTTTCCTCGGCATCCTGGAAGAATTTCTGACCGGCCCCTTCGGCCACGACGATGACGGCGTGGCCCCGGGAGGTGAGGCGTTTTTCCAGGTGGTTCAGAAGGCCGCCGGGGCCCTCGAGGTCGAAATCTATTTCGGGTATGAGAACATAGTTGGCCTCGCTCTGGGCCAGGGCGGCCGTGGCGGCAATGAAGCCGGAATCGCGGCCCATGAGCTTGACCAGCCCCAGCCCGTGGGGGGCGCCGTTGGCCTCGGTGTGGGCGCTGCGGATGACATCCGAGGCAATGGCCACCGCGGTCTCGAAGCCGAAGGAGCGGGAAACCAGGCTGATGTCGTTGTCGATGGTCTTGGGTATGCCCACCACCCCGATCTTAAGGCCCCGGGACTTGATCTCCCTGGCCACGGCGTGGGCACCCTTCAGGGTGCCGTCGCCGCCGATGCAGAAGAGGATGTTGAGGTTGAGCCGTTCCAGCGAATCCACCATTTCCTCGGGGCTCTGCCCTCCCCGGGAGGAGCCCAGGATAGTGCCGCCGAATTCGTGGATATGGGAGACATTGTCGGCGTTCAAGGTTATCAGTTCATGGCCGAATTCGGGGTTGAGACCCTGGTAGCCGTATTTGACCCCCATGATGTTGACGACTCCGTAACGATAGTGGAGGGTCATCACCAGGGAGCGGATGACATCGTTCAAGCCCGGGCAGAGCCCGCCGGCGGTCAGGATGGCCGCCCGGACCTTGGAGGGGTCGAAATATATCTGCCGCCGCGCCCCGGCCTCTTCAAAGCTGTCCAGTTGCTGGCCCTGGCTGATGGCCTGCCAGGCGTCCGGCCCTATATCCACCAATACCCGGCAGTTGTCGTCGGTGAAAGAGTCCCAGGAGACCGATTCGGAGGGGCCGATGCCCCCGTAGCCCAGAAGCGGAGAGTTGATCTTGGCCGGCCCCAGGGTATCCACCAACAGTTCTTCCCGGACAGGCATCAGGGGCATGGACTTCCTGCACTTTATTTCCTTGACCATGGGCGACTCCTTGCCGGCCTGATTGAGGGCCGCCGGCCCCGGGGGAGAGCCGGCGGCTCACAGATAATCTTTGATTTCGACTCCCGTTTTGAGGGTGTCATCCAGGAGGTAGCTGAGGAAGGCGGTGAAGGTCAGACCGAAGGCCCGGGCCATTTTAGGGACCAGGCTCCCGGAGGTCAGGCCGGGCAGGGTGTTGGTTTCCAGAAGATAGGGCCGGCCCTCGAAAAAGATGAAATCCGAGCGGGACAAGGTCCTGCAGCCCAGGGCCCTGTGGGCATTGGCCGCCAGGCGCTGGACCTCGGAGGTAATCTCCGGGGAAACGCGGGCCGGGCAGACCTCCTCGCTCTGGCCGGGCTCGTATTTGGCCGAATAATCGAAAAACACGTGCCCGGGGGCGGGGATGATCTCAATGATGGGCAGGGCCGTGAGGTTGGGGGCGGAACCGACCACGCCGCAGGTGAATTCCGGGCCGGGCAGATATTTTTCCAAAAGGGCCTCACCGCCCAGGCCGAAAACCAGGGTCAGGGCCGCGGCCAGATCCTCTTCAGTGCGGACAATGGACATACCTACCGAGGAGCCCAGGCGCACGGGCTTGACCACCAGGGGGGAACCCAGGGCATGGAAGGCCGTCCTGGCAAAACATCGATCGCCGGAAACCCCGTCCCGGGTCACCACCATGTCCGGCGCCACCGGCAGACCGGCCTCGCGGAAGACCTTTTTAGCCGCTTCCTTGTCCATGGCCAGGGCGCTGGCCAGAACGCCACTGCCGGTATAGGGAAGTCCCAGAAGCTCCATCAGGCCCTGGACCGTGCCGTCCTCCCCCAGGGGCCCATGGAGGGCCAGGAAGGCCACGTCCAGCTTCCCGGCCTGGGCATCGGAAGCCAGGCGGGGGATATCGGCGGCCGGGTCGTATTCGACGGCTGTAAAACGGTCACGATCAAGATTGGCCAGGACTTCAGCCCCGGAATTGAGCGAGACTTCCCTTTCCGCCGACTTTCCGCCCCGAAGCAACGCGACCCGGATTTTTTCCATGGGAACCTCCCGCGGGCCCGGGGCCCGCGCCCGAGACTCTTAAGCCTTAACGACCAGGCCTCAGGCGGGCTTTAAAGCGGCCACCTGGCGGGCCAGGCGGGCCGTGCGCCGGGCGGCGTTGCGCCGGTGCAGGGCCCCCTTGGCCGCGGCCCGCCCCAGGGCGCTCATGGCCGCTTTCATGGCCTCGGCCGCGGCTTCGGGCGACTCGCCCATCGCGGCCCGCACTTTTTTCACGGCGTTCTTGACCTTGGTTTTGTTGATGCGGTTGCGGGTCCGCCTGGTTTCGCTCTGGCGGGCCCTTTTGAGGGCTGATTTATGATTGGCCAAAATAGCCTCCTTCATGCTATAAAAGACCGGAAGTCCGGGTTTGTTTCCCACGTCCTCAGGGCCGGACCCAATCGAACTTGAAGCCAGCTTTCACCCTTAAGACCCCAAAGCCCCAGGTAACTTTTAATTATATTAGGCCGGCCCAATAGTTGTCAACCGGAAATTTAGCCAACCGCCAAATCGCCCGCACGGCCGGCATTGTCGGCGGGGCGACCTTACTGTCGCGGCTGACCGGCCTGGTCCGGGACCAGGTCACGGCTTCCTTCTTCGGCGACAGCCCCGCGGCGGCGGCCTTTCTGGTGGCCTTCCGCATCCCCAACCTCCTGCGCCGCCTCCTGGCCGAGGGGGCCCTCACCGTGGCCTTCGTGCCGGTCTTCACCCAGACTCTGACCGCGGAGGGCCCTGACGCGGCCGGGCGCCTGTTCAGGAAGATGCTGGCCCTCCTGGCCCTGACCCTGGCTCTGGTCTGCGTCCTCGGCCATCTCCTCGCCCCCCAGATAATAGCCCTCCTGGCTCCGGGCTTCAGCCGGGACCCGGCCCAGATGGACCTGACCGTCCGCCTGGCCCGCTTTGTTTTTCCCTATATTTTCTTCATGGGACTGGGGGCTCTTTTCATGGGCGCCCTGAATGCCGGCGGCATCTTCGCCGCCCCGGCCCTGGGCCCGGTCATGGGGAACCTGGCCGTCATCGCCGCGGCCTTCATCCTGGCCGCCCGCCTGGACCCGCCCGTCCTGGCCCTGGCCGCGGGGGTCCTGGCGGGCGGTCTCCTCCACCTGATCATACAACTGCCCAGCCTGGGAAAGATGGGGCTCCCCCTGAGGCCGGACTTCCGCTTTCGGGACCCGGGCGTGAAAAAGATCCTGGTCACCCTGGCCCCGGCCGCCCTGGGGGCCGCGGTCTACCAGCTTTCGGTCTTCATCAACACCATCCTGGCCTCCTTTCTGCCCGACGGCAGCATCCCCTGGCTCTATTACGCCGACCGCCTCATGCAGTTTCCCTTGGGCATCTTCACCATGGCCATAGGCTCGGCGGCCCTGCCGGCCCTGTCGCGCCTGGCCGCCTCCGGGGACCGGGCCGGCTTTCTGGCCAGCGCCCACTTCGCCCTGGCCCTTTCCTTTTTCATCACCGTGCCGGCCATGGCCGGCCTCATCACCCTGGCCGAGCCCCTGGTGGCTTTTCTTTTCGAGCGGGGCGAATTCACCCGGTCCGGCACCCTGGGCACGGCCCAGGCCCTTAAGGCCTACGCCTTGGGCCTCCCCTTCCTTTCGGGCTCGGGCATCCTGGCCCGCATTTTCTACAGCCGCCGCAACACCCGGACCCCGACCCTGGTGGCCGCCGGCTCCCTGGCCTTCGGGGCCCTGGCCGCCCTGGTCCTGATGGGCCCTTTGAGGCATCAGGGCCTGGCCCTGGCCAGTTCCCTGGCCAGCCTGGCCAATTTCATCTGGCTGTATATCCTCCTGGCCCGCCAGGAC
>JAITBV010000205.1 GCA_031283395.1 Candidatus Adiutrix sp. | reverse complement strand
CACCAGGAACTCAACCAGGTGCTCCAGCGCAGCGTCATGGAGAACATCTGGCTGGGGCGTTTTCCCAAACGCTGGGGCCTGATAAGCCACCGGGTCATGGCCGAACGGACCAGGAACCTGTTCCGGGAACTGGAAATGGAGGTCGATCCCCGGGCCGTCATCGGCAAGATCAGCGTCTCCCAGCGCCAGATGGTGGAAATAGCCAAGGCCGTTTCCTTTGGTGCCCGGATACTGGTGCTGGACGAGCCCACCTCCTCCCTCACCAGCGAGGAAGTCGAGCTTCTTTTTAAAATAATCTCGGGGCTCAGGGCCGGCGGGGTGGGGATAATCTATATCTCCCACAAAATGGAGGAGATCCTCAAGATCTCCGACGAAGTCACCATAATGCGCGACGGCCGCTGGATAGCCACGGAACCGGCCTCCGACCTCACCACCGACCGCATCATAAAAATGATGGTCGGCCGCGATTTGACCAACCGTTTTCCGCCCAAAACCAACCAGCCCGGCGCGGAACTCCTGAGTGTCCGGAACCTCTCCGGCCTCTACCCGCCGACCTGCCGGGAGGTGAGCTTCACCCTCCGGCGGGGGGAGATCCTGGGGGTGGCCGGGCTGGTGGGCAGCCGGCGCACGGAACTGTTGGAGACCATCTTCGGCGTCGCCCGCCGGGGCGGAGGCGAACTCCTCAAGGACGGCCGGCCGGTCCGCAACCCCAATTCCAGGCGGGCCATTGAAAACGGTTTCGCCCTCCTCACCGAGGAGCGCCGGGCCACCGGGATCTTCAGCCGGCTGAACATCACCTTCAACACCGTCATCTCCAACCTGCCCAATTACAAGCGCCTGGGGCTCCTCTCCGACCGCCTGATGCGGGCCGACACCCAGAAGATCATCGACAGGCTCAAGGTCAAGACCCCCGGCCAGAAAACCCCCATCCGGAACCTCTCCGGCGGCAACCAGCAGAAGGTCATCTTCGGCCGCTGGCTTCTGACCCGGCCCGACATCCTCCTTTTGGACGAGCCCACCCGGGGCATCGACGTGGGGGCCAAGGCGGAGATATACCAGTTGATAATCGACCTGGCCAACGAAGGCAAGGGCATCATCATCGTCTCTTCGGAGATGCCGGAACTTTTGGGCATCTGCGACCGGATCCTGGTCATGAGCAACGGCCGCCTGGCCGGGAGCCTTTCCATAGGGGAAGCCGACCAGGAGAAGATAATGCGCCTGGCCGCCAAGTTTCTGTGAAAGAGGGAAAGAGCCGCCATGAGTGAATCATTGAACAAGACCACCTGGGGAGAGTGGCTTCTCAACTATTCCCTCTACCTCATCCTGATGGTGATGATCATCTCGGTGGTCGTCTACTAGCCCAACATCCTGTCCTTTTCCAACCTCAGCAAGATAATGGCCCAGGCCTCGACCCGGGGCATACTGGCCCTGGGGGTGGCCGGCATGATCGTTTACACCGGCACCGATCTTTCAGCCGGCCGCATCCTGGGCTTTTGCGCGGCTATTTCGGCCTCGCTCCTCCAGAGCGTCACCTACGCCTCGCGCATGTATCCGGGCATCACCGAGCCCCTGCCCCTTATCCTGCCCCTGGCCCTGAGCATCCTGGCGGCCATGGCCTTCTGCGCCCTCAACGCCTTCGGCTTCGCCGTGCTTAAAATGCACCCCTTCATCATCTCCCTGGGCACCCAGCTCATAGCCTACGGCTCGTTGTGCATGTATATCGACAGCCAGGCCAGCGGCGCCCAGCCCCTGGCCAGCCTGGATTCGCGCTACATAAAGTTAGTCAACGGCTACTTCGACCTGGGCTTCATGAACCTGCCCTACCTGGTGATCTACCTGGGCCTCTGCGCGGCGGTCATGTGGGTCGTCTGGAACAAGACCACCCTGGGCAAGAACATGTTCGCCATCGGCGGCAACCCCGAGGCGGCGGCGGTCTCGGGGGTCAACGTGACCCGCAACATCTTCGGCGTTTACATGGTGGCCGGGGTGCTCTACGGCATCGCCGCCTTCCTGGAAGCCGGCCGGGTGCAGAGCGTCACCACTTCCACCGGCCTGAACTACGACCTGGACGCCATCAGCGCCTGCGTCATCGGCGGCGTCTCCTTCACCGGCGGGGTCGGCACCATCCCCGGCGTCCTCATCGGGGTCATGATCCTCCAGGTCATCAACTACAGCCTTTACTACCTGGGCGTCAACGCCTATTTGCAGTACATCATCAAGGGCCTGATCATCATCATGGCCGTGGCCATAGACGTGCGCAAATACATCACCAAAAAATAGGCTCCCGCATGGAACATCCGGAACCGGAGTGCGAGGGCCTGGAAAAAAAAGTGAGGGCCGCCGGGGGCATTCGGCGCAACCTCTATGAACACGTCACCCTCTCGAAACGGACCCTGGACATCATCATCGCCGTCTGCGCCCTTTTGATCTTCGGCCTGACCGTCTTGGGCGTCCTGATCAAGCCGGCCGCGCCGTGATCCAAACCCTGCCTGAAGAATTTATCCGCCTCTTCGGCCGCCGGGGCGAGGCTCTTTTTTTCGCCCCCGGCCGGGTCAACCTCATAGGCGAATACACCGACATCAGCGGCGGGCACGTTCTGCCCTGCGCCCTGGCCCAGGGCACCTACGGCCTGGCCGCCCGGCGGGACGACGGCCGGCTGCGCTTTTATTCCCTGAACTTCGCGGCCGACGGCCTCATTGAGACCCGGACGGCCGACCTGACCCCGGGCCGGGCGCTTACGTGGGCCGCCTATCCCGCCGGGGTGGCGGACCGGCTGCGCCGCCGGGGCTTGCCTGTGGATAGCGGCGGGCTGGATGTCCTGTATTACGGCGACCTGCCCCCGGGCGCGGGCCTGTCGTCTTCGGCTTCCATCGAAGTGCTGACCGCCGTCATCTTAAATGATTTTTTCGACCTGGGCCTGGGGCTCCTGGACCTGGCCCTGGCGGCCCAGGAGGCTGAAAACGAATTCGTGGGCCTGGCCTGTGGAATCATGGACCAGTTCGCCTCGGCCCTGGGCCGGCCGGGCCAGGCCATTTTGCTCAACTGCGGCGACCTGAGCCATCAATACCGCCCTTTCCGGTCCGGGGAGGTCGGCCTGGTCATCGCCGACACCCTGAAACGCCGGGCCCTGGCCGAATCGAAATACAACCAGCGCCGGGCGGAATGCGAGGCCGCCCTGGCCGCCCTGAAAACCAGAAGGCCTCTTGCGAACCTCTGCGATCTCGACCCGGACGAATTCGAGAGTCTCCTGGAGGATCTGGTCATCGCCCTGCCCGAGGCCGGCCGGAGGGCCAGGCACGTCATCGGGGAAAACCGGCGCACCCTTTCAGCGGCCG
>JAITBV010000143.1 GCA_031283395.1 Candidatus Adiutrix sp. | reverse complement strand
CCTGAACAGATGGCGTGAAGGTTGGTTTATCATGGTGCCTCTTGAAAACTTTTTATTGCCCCTTACCTACTCCCGGACCAGCACGCTGGACAGGCGGGCGTTTATATCTTCCAAAAATGGGGCGGGAACAGAGCAGGCCACGGAAAAGGGCCGGGCACGCCAGTCTATAGACCGCAGTTGAGAAAGAAGCAGGGTCCCCTGGACCGGCAAGCCTTCCGGGAGCCGGACTTCATTGGGCAACCCTTTCAGGGGGGTAGTTATGGGAATCACCCAAGAGAAGCCGGTGTGGCTGTTAAAAAGCGTGGCCGAAACCACCAGGACCGGCCGATAACCTTTCTGCTCATGCCCAAGGGTGGGGTCTAAATTGAGTTTCAGCACTTGCCCCTGGACCGGAGGCTTGGGGCTTACCATATCTCTTCGCCTCTCGGCTTTCCGAAGTCCACTGGCGGAGCCACCTTTGAGGAGGCGAAAGAATCCAGGATATCGGCCAGTCGGTAGGTCTGGCCCAAAGCCTTTTTAATAAGCAACCCTTCATTGACCGGGGTCAGTTCCAGAACATCCCCAGCCTGAAGATCATAACTGTCGGCCAAACCGCGCGGGATGCGGAAGCCGAGGCTATTGCCCCAGGTGCTGATTTTGACTTGCTGCATAGTCGTTCCTCCTGTGTATAATTTTGTATATCCAGAGCTTTTTGTCAAGCCTTCAAATAAAGGGGCGACTGTTGACCAAGAGTCGTTGACGGCCTTATAATGGCATAATTTAAAAACTTAACGCGTGAAGAAGCGGCCCCTGGCAACCTGCCTCAGGTTTTGTTCGGGGTTTTTGGAAGGTTTGAAATTTTTTACTCGGAAAAGGAGGGGACCTTGGGAACCAGGATCCCTAAAAAAGAAGACCTGCGGATTGACGATTCCGACCAGGATCATGTGAAAGTCTATTGCCAGGATTTGGGGGCTGAAAAGTTCATCGCTTATTTCAAATGGTTCGATACTTTTGATAAATTCATGCACACGCACGTAAAAAGCCATTTTAAGTTATATAATGTGAGGCTGAACGAGGTTATAGAATCTATTTATGAAATGGAGCCTGATTTTGAAACGCACGTCCTTTCGGCTTTCGCGTCTAATAAACTTCCATAGCCTGGCCTCTGTCTGCCGAGCCTGAGATTTCCGGGAAAAGCGTTTTTCGCCGTTTCCCTCGTTGTCACCCGCTCCTGAAAATAAGGCTCAGAAGAAAAAAGAAGAGCGCGCTGACGCAGGCCGAAGCCGGTATGGTCAGGATCCAGGCGATGATCAGGTTGCCCGCTATGCCCCAGCGCACGGCGGAAAAACGCTTGGTCGAACCGACTCCGAAAATGCAGGCGGTTATGGTGTGTGTCGTGCTGACGGGCGCGCCGACCGCGGAGGCGCAGGCTATGATCAGGGCCGCGGAGGTTTCGGCCGAAGCGCCGTGCGCCGTTTCAAGCTTGAATATTTTGTGGCCCATGGTCTTGACAATTTTCCATCCCCCGACGCCTGTCCCCGCGCCCATGGCCAGGGCGCAGGACAGTTTCACCCAGAACGGCACGGTGATCGATTCTATCTGGCCGAAGATGAGCAAGGCCAGGGTTATGACGCCCATGGTCTTCTGGGCGTCGTTGAGGCCGTGGGTGAGGGCCATGAAGGCGGCCGAACCTACCTGGGCCTTTCTGAAAAAACGGTTGACCCTCTGTCGGCGAAAACGGAAGAAAATAATTGCTACCAGGGTCATCAACGAAAAACCGATGATAAAACCTGCCAGGGGAGAAAGAATAAGGGGCAGGATCACTTTCTTGATTATGGACAGGCCGTTTAAGGCGCTTGGCCCGGCTTCGGCCATGGCCGCGCCCATCAGCCCGCCGATCAGGGTGTGGGAGGAAGAGGAGGGGATGCCGAAATACCAGGTCAGGCTGTTCCAAAAAATTGCGCCTATCAGGGCGGCCAGCACCAGGATATGGCTGCCGGCGACGACCTCCGGCCGCACGATGCCGCTGCCAAGGGTATTGGCCACCTCGGTGCCTAAAAGAGCCCCCAAAAGATTAAGGACGGCGGCCATGGAGACGGCCATGCGCGGGGTGAGCACCTTGGTCGAAACCACGGTGGCGATGGCGTTGGCGCAATCGTGCGCGCCGTTGGTGAAATCGAAAACCAGGGCCGTAATGACTATGACTATCAAAAGGAGCGGAATTTCAAACATGTTTCAGGACGGCTTCTTCAAGGGCCTCAAAAAGCGTCACCATGTGGTCGACGATCTGTTCCATTCGGTCATACGCCCGCGTCCATTTGACAATGGCAAACAGAACCTCCAGGTCGAGCTTTTCCGCCTCGTATAGCTCCTTGATGCCCGTGCGGATCAGGTTTTCGCACTCGTCGCGCAAGGCCAGGAACTGCCGGGTGTTGTGGCTGTCCTTCTTTTTGGAAAGCCCCTCGAGCATGGAGCGGAGAAGGGGCGTCATCTGCTTGAGGGTGCTGGTCAATTGGAGCATGGCTGGAGGGATGCGGGTGAGTTCCAGCACGTGGAACCGTTCGGTCAGGTTGTTATACAGGTCGATGATCACTTCCTGCGCATTGTTGATGCGCAGGATATCCTCCCTATCGATGGGGGTGATGAAGGCGCGGGAAAGGTGCCTGGTTATGGTCAGATGAATGCGGTCGGCGTCGGCCTCCAGCTTGGAGATCTTCAGTTCCCCCTCGCTCGAGCCGCTCTCGAAAATATTGACCAGTTCGGCGGAGACATCGCAAAGAAATTGGTTCTGATGCAGGAGAAATTCAAAAAAAGGCGCGCCTTTGGGCAAGAGGGCATTGAACATGGCGGAAGACCTCTGGGTGGCTGGGCTCGTGATGCCAAATACCGCGGCTGTGAAATGCAACCCGCCTGAATCTTTTGCCACATTGTAGAATAAAGCCGCCAAAAAGTCACTACATGGTTTATGCTGTAAAATAAAAGAGTTATAAGTTATCAGAGGTGTTTTCGCCCTGCTATTGGCTGATGACGCCCCCGCATGTTATACTGGCTTCCACGCGGCCGGGGGCGGCGGAAAAGGAGCGGATTATGCCGGAAAACTTTTACCAGATGCTTTCCGGGCAATTGGAGAACATACGGACGGAAGGCCTGTATAAGGAGGAAAGGGTCATCACCTCGCCCCAGCAGGCGGAAATATGCGTGCGGCGGGGCGAGGCGGTGATCAACCTTTGCGCGAACAACTACCTGGGCCTGGCCAACAGCCCGGAGTTGATCGAGGCCGCCAAGCGGGGCCTGGACGGTTTCGGGTTCGGCATGGCGTCCGTGCGCTTCATCTGCGGGACGCAGGAGGCGCATAAACAACTGGAGGAGGATATCGCGGCGTTTGTCGGAATGGAAGACGCCATACTCTATAGTTCCTGCTTTGACGCCAACGGGGGCCTTTTCGAATGTCTGCTCGGCGAGGAGGACGCCGTCATCTCCGATGCTCTTAACCACGCCTCCATCATTGACGGGATCCGGCTGTGCAAAGCGAAGCGTTACCGCTACGCCAACAATGACCTGGCGGAACTGAAAGCGCGGCTTTCCGAGGCACGGGCCGAAGGCGCCCGGCACATCATGATCGCCACGGACGGAGTTTTTTCCATGGACGGCGTGATCGCGGACCTTAAGGGCATCTGCGGACTGGCCCGGGAGCATGATGCCCTGGTCTTTGTTGACGATTCCCACGCCGTGGGCCTGGTCGGGCCCGAGGGGCGGGGCACCCCCGAATACTGCGGGGTCATGGGCCGCGTGGATATTATCACCGGCACCCTGGGCAAGGCCCTGGGGGGGGCCTCCGGCGGCTACACCGCCGCCCGCCGGGAAGTGATCGACCTTTTAAGGCAGCGCTCCCGTCCCTATCTGTTCTCCAATTCCCTGGCCCCGCCCATCGTGGCGGCGTCGATAAAGGTGCTGGAACTTCTGCGGCGGGGGGAAGCCCTGCGCGAACGTCTCTGGGAAAACGCGCGTCTGTTCCGCCGGGAAATGACGGCCGCCGGTTTCACCCTGGCCGGGGCGGATCATGCCATTATCCCGGTGATGCTCGGCGAGGCCGGGCTGGCCCGGGAATTCGCCGACCGTCTTCTGGCCGAAGGCATTTATGTAACAGGATTTTTTTACCCCGTGGTGCCCAAGGGACAGGCGCGCATACGCACCCAGATGTCCGCCGGGCATACGGCGGAACAACTGGAAAAGGCGATAGACGCGTTCATCCGCATCGGCCGCGGGCTGGACATAATCAGGAGATAAATTGAAAGCCTTAGTGAAACTCAAGCCGGAAGAAGGCCTCTGGATGACCGATGTGCCCGAGCCGGAACCTGGGCACAACGACATCAAGATAAAAATCCTAAAAACCGCCATCTGCGGCACGGATGTGCATATTTACAACTGGGATGAATGGTCCCAAAAAACGATCAAACCTCCTTTGGTCATAGGGCATGAATACTCCGGAGAAATAGTGGCCCTGGGCAAAGAGGTGCGCGGCTATGCCGTAGGCGACCGCGTTTCCGGCGAAGGACATATAACTTGCGGCCATTGCCGGAACTGCCGCGCCGGGAAGACTCACTTATGCCGCAACACGGTGGGCGTGGGGGTGGACCGGGCGGGCGCCTTCGCCGAATACCTGGTCATACCGGCATTCAACGCCTTCAAGCTTCCCCCCGCCATATCAGACGAGGTGGCCGCAGTCCTGGATCCTTTAGGCAACGCGCTACACACCGCCCTCTCTTTCGACCTGATGGGCGAGGACGTGCTGGTTTCCGGGGCCGGGCCCATAGGCATCATGGCTGCGGCCGTCTGTCGGCATGTCGGCGCCCGCCATGTGGTGATCAGTGACATCAATGAATACCGCCTGGACCTGGCGCGCGGGCTGGGCGTCACCCGCGCCCTGAACGCTGGCAGGCAAACGCCCCGGGACATAATGTCCGAACTGGGCATGACCGAAGGGTTCGATGTCGGGCTGGAGATGTCCGGCGCGCCGGCGGCCTTCAATAACCTCTTGGAGGCCATGAACCACGGCGGCAAGGTGGCCCTGCTCGGCTTTTTGCCCCGGGACACCCAAATAAACTGGAACGACATTATTCTAAAAGGGCTGTTCATCAAGGGCATCTACGGCCGGGAAATGTTCGAAACCTGGTACAAGATGGCTGCTCTGATCCAAGGCGGGCTGGACATATCTCCGGTGATAACCCATCACTTCCACATCAGTGAATTCCAGAAAGGTTTTGACGCCATGAGGTCCGGCCTGTCCGGCAAGGTCATTCTGGACTGGACCTGACAAAGGGCCCAGGCCCGCCCGGCTTATCGCTTCAAGTTGTGGCACAATATACTGTGATAATTAGTTTTACCTGGAGCCGGAAGCCGTCGGTCAACCAGAAATTACTTGACATATTTCAATTTAATCTATATATTAAAAAGATTCTGGGGGCCAGACCGAACCAAGGCACCCGGCGTGTTTGCGCGTGTTTGCCTTGAAAGACATTGGGGGCTGTAGCTCAGTTTGGGAGAGCGCATGACTGGCAGTCATGAGGTCAGGGGTTCGATCCCCCTCAGCTCCACCAAGAATATCAAGGGGTTAGGCGAATGGGCCTAACCCTTTTTGATTTATTTTCTCAATATGTACTCCCATTGTACTACTTTTTTCAATTGCTTACCTCACCTTCACCTGACTTCATTTAACCGGCCATCCGTGGAGGTTTTCTCCCGCCTCGGCCAGGCCTTCGGGGTCTCCCTCGACTGGCTGGCTGGCCGGACGGATGACCCGAAGGTTCACCAGAAACGGTCAAAATAAAGGCCCCGGTCAAGCCGAGGCTGGGGTACGGCGCTGTCCGGTGGCCACGGCACCGGACGGGCCGCTTTTTTGGTGTTACGCCTCTTACTCAGAGTCAGAGTTGAGTATATCTGCTGCTTCCGCAACAATCTCGGCATCGTATACCTCAAAGGCTCGGGAGGCCATCTTTTCAAGGGCCTCCCTGGCAATGGCCATGTACTTCCTTGCCTCCGGGTCGGCCGCTCCTTCCGCAAAGGCCTCCAGAGCCAACATGGCGGCCTGATAGCCTTCTTTAAAGCCATGCTTCATGCCTTGGACCGTCGCGTCCTTGATATTTTCAACAACCGTCACCTTTGTCGTTTTCATGCCTTCCTCGCTCATTGCAACGTGCTCGTCCGTTGAGATACTTGTAAAACTCCTGAGCCCCGGGGCTGTCCTTCACCATGGCTTTTGCCAAAACAGGCGGCCACGCCCAGGGAGTATGCGCGGGGCTGATCATTGATCAGGACCAGGGCGGGGGATTCTTGGAATCACCGTAGAAGGCCAGATTGCCACTGGCAGGGGAAGATGTCAAGAGGGGCTGGCTCCACGTAGCGCTGTTTTGTTCCTGCCCACCTGCCTCTCATAACACTTCAACGGACATTTCTATTTATTGGCAGCGGGAACAACAAAAATGGTTGCTTTGCCGAAAGAAAATGCGTTAAAATAAATAGCGATACAATAAAAAGTGCGTTTGTCTGGCTTTCCAAGTTGCGAAGAAATAAAAATATTTCTGCGCAAAACCTGGAAAAACTAACGTGTAAGCACTCCCCTGGCGCTTGCACCTCAAAGACCGCAACGCGGCGAAATGGAGGTTATTTATGAAGTGTTTTGCAATGCTCGGAATAGGCAAGACTGGCTGGATCGAGAAAGAAAGGCCGGCCTGCGGGCCGCTTGACGCGATCCTCCGTCCGATAGCGGTGGCTCCATGCACTTCGGACGTACACACCGTATGGGAAGGCGCTATAGGCGATAGAAACAATTTGATACTCGGGCACGAAGCCGTAGGCGAGGTCGTCGAGGTCGGTCCCCTCGTTAAGGATTTCAAAAAAGGTGATCGCGTTATTGTCCCGGCCATAACCCCGGACTGGAATTCACTGGAAGCCCAGGGAGGGTATTCCATGCATTCCGGCGGTATGCTTGGCGGATGGAAATTCTCGAACATTAAGGATGGGGTCTTTTCTGAATTTTTTCATGTAAATGACGCTGACGGCAATATAGCGTTGCTTCCGGACGGCATTGATCCGGCAGCCGCCACAATGCTTTCTGATATGGTTCCGACGGGTTTCCACGCTTCAGAGTTGGCCCGGGTGGAATATGGGGACGAAGTTTGTGTTATCGGTATCGGCCCGGTGGGGCTCATGGCGGTCGCGGGAGCGGTCTTAAAGGGCTCTTCGCGGGTATTCGCGGTGGGCTCAAGGCCAAATTGCGTTCAGATCGCCAAGGAATATGGCGCCACGGATATTATCAATTACAAAAACGGTCCTATCGACTCGCAGGTGCTGGCGGCGACAAATGGTAGAGGGGTGGACAAGGTTCTTATAGCGGGCGGCGACTGCGATACTTTTATCGAGGCCATAAAAATGCTTAAGCCGGGCGGAGCCATAGGCAACGTGAATTATCTTGGCGAAGGCGAGTTTATCCGCATACCGCGGGCCGAATGGGGCGTCGGCATGGGGCACAAGATGATAAACGCCGGTCTTATGCCGGGCGGCCGGCTGAGAATGGAAAAGTTGGCTTCCTTGCTTGTCAACAAACGCGTTGACACCTCCAAGATGTTGACCCACCGTTTCGAGGGCTTTGACAAGATTGAGGAAGCCCTTATGCTCATGAAAGATAAGCCGGCTGATCTTATAAAGCCGGTCGTAACGATCAAATGGTAAGGTAAGCCAGGAAAAACCTTGATGTTGTCAGATGAGTACTCTGTAATATCAAGGTTTTTCTTTGCTTTCCCTGGCCCTTCATTGCTATGGATTGGGGCTTAATTGGAAGAAAAGCCTTTCAAGTAGTTGGCCAGGCCGTCGGTCAGGCCGTCGGCCAGGCGGTCCAGGTAGGCCCCGCTACCCAGGCGTCCGGCCTCTTTTTCATTGGTTATGAAGCCGATTTCAATTAAAAGGGCCGGCGCTTCCGTGCCCGCCAGGACGAAGAAGGGCGCCTCCTTGACCCCCAGGTCGCGGGTTTTGTAGTCCTTGGCCAGGGCGGTAACGGCCGCCTTGTGGAGGGTCTGGGCCAGGGCGCCGGATTCGGCTATCTTGGTGTTCCTGGCCAGGATCTGCAGAATGTCCTGGAGCTCCGAAATGGTCTTGTCCGCGGTGGCGTTTTCCCTGGCGGCCACGGCCATGGCCGAACGGTCGGTGGCGAAGTTCAGGATGTAGGTCTCAAACCCCTCCACCTTACCCAGGTCATTGGCGTTGACGTGGAGGGAGATGAACAGGTCGGCCTTTTTTTCCTGGGCTATCCTGGCCCGGCGCGACAGGGTCAGGAAGCGGTCGTCGTTGCGGGTCAGAATGACGGTCAGGCCCAGGCGCCTGGTCAGACGGTCGGCCAGTTTCTGGCCCAGCTTCAGGGTGATGTCCTTTTCCTGGAGGCCGAAGGCGGTGGCCCCGGCATCCTTGCCGCCGTGGCCCGGGTCGATGACCACGGTTTTGACCTTGAGACCAAGCTGGCGGGCCAGAGAGTCCGCCGGGGCCCTGGAACCGGGCGGGCGGACGGGCGGGGGCGGGGGCGGTTCCGGGGGGGCCTCGGGCGGGGGCTCTTTGAGGGTTGCGGCCTCTTTGGCCACCTGGAAGACCAGGCGGGGCGGATCATCCAGAAGGGACGGCCGGTAGGGATAGGCCTGGGGCAGGTCCAGCACCAGTCTGGTTATGTCTTTTTGATATTGGCCAATTTTGGCCAGGTTGACCAGGGGGGTCTTTTCCCTTAGCTGGAGCCGGACCCCGGGGGCGATGACCGTGTTCTTAAGGTCGGCGTAGGCCCGGAAGGAGCCGCCGGCGGCGGGAACCAGATTGTAAAGATAGGAGATGCTCTTGTCGAGATAGGCGGTGACCGTGGTGGAATGGCCGTGGTCTACCAGATGAAGGAAATAGACCTGGGCCAGCCCGTCGGATCGGGGCTTGGGCAGGGCCGGCAATCCAGGGGTTGGGGGGGGGGGCGCGCCCCTGGCCGCGGCGGCCGGCCGGCCGCGGACCTGGGCCAGAAGCCGGCGGGCCGGCTCCACCAGGGGGCTTTCCGGGTAGTTCAGTTCCACCTTGAGCAGTTGTTTGACGGCCGGATCCAACTGCTTGAGTTCAAAAAGGGCTTGGCCGGAAATGAACTGGGACTCGGCCGAATAGGAGCAGCGGGGGCAGTCGCGCACGGCCCGGCGGGCCAGTTCGTCGGCCTTTTTGAAATCAGCGGCTTCTTTGAATTTGCGGCCGGAGGTCAGGGCCAGGTCCGCGCCCCAGGCTCTGGCCCGGCCGGCGAAGCGGGGGTCTTCCTGGGCCAGGGCCGCCTTTTCATATTCCTTGATCAGTTCCAGCCAGTTGCTCCGGCTCTTGAGGCGCTCGGTATCGGCCAGAAAGGCCTCGCGGTTCTTGTTGGCCCGGACCAACTCCCCTTCGGCCCGGCCCGGCCCGGCTCCGGGGCCGGTCAGGAGCCAGGCGGCCAGGGCCGCGGCCAGGGCCAGGCGGGGCCAGGCGATTTTGATGGGCCGGGCGAACCTGCTCATGGTTCCAGCTCCTGGCCCTCCGCGGTTTCATCCAAAAGTTTTTTGGCTTCCTGGTTCAACTCGTTCAACAGGTTCAGGGCGGCCAGGGGGGTCAGGGTCTCCGGGGCCAGGGCGGCCAGGCGCCGCACCAGGGCCGGCGGTTCCGGGGCCGGCGGCTCCGGCCTTGGCGCTTCCGGCTCCGGCTCGTCGAAGAGGCTCAACTGCCGGATGGCCGGGCGCACCACGAAGTCGCGCCCTTCGGACAGATCGGTCAGGACGTC
>JAITBV010000105.1 GCA_031283395.1 Candidatus Adiutrix sp. | reverse complement strand
GCCTTGGCCAAAGAGCCGCCGATCAGCCCCAGCCCGACGATTCCTATTTTCATGACGCGATCGCCTCGCGTATCCTTTTCACTTTTTCGGACATTTCGGAAAATTGTCCCGGAGTGAGCGACTGCGCGCCGTCGCAAAGCGCGTTGGGGGGGTCGTTATGGACTTCTATCATAAGGCCGTGGGCCCCGGCGGCCGCGGCCGCCATGGCCATCGGCTGCACCAAACGCGCCATTCCGGAGGCGTGGCTGGGATCGACTATCACGGGCAAATGCGAAAGCTCGCGCAACAGCGGCACGGACAAAAGATCAAGGGTGTTTCGCGTATAAGTTTCAAAGGTGCGGATGCCCCGTTCGCAGAGTATGACCTCATGGTTGCCGCCGGCCATGATATACTCGGCGCTCATTAACAGTTCCAATAGCGTGTTCGCCAGCCCGCGCTTAAGCAAGACGGGCTTGCGGATCATCCCCAATTCCTTGAGCAGCTCGAAGTTTTGCATATTGCGCGCGCCCACCTGTATAATGTCCACCTGCTCGAACATCGGAAGATGGTTCGCGTTCATGATTTCGGTAATGATGGGCATGCCGGTCTGTTTTTTCGCTTCCACCAGCAACTCTATGCCGTCCGCCCGCATCCCCTGGAAATCATAGGGGGAGGTCCGCGGCTTGAACGCGCCGCCGCGCAGGATAGTCGCGCCGGAAGCCCGGATGCTTCGCGCTATGGTCAATATCTGCTCCGGGGATTCCACGGAACAGGGGCCGGCGATGATCTGGAAATTAGTTCCGCCTATCTTTAATCCCGAAACGTCTATAACGCTGTCGTCCGGGTGGAATTTTCTGTTTGCGCTTTTGAACGGTTCGCTGATGCGTTTTACCGAATCGATCATCTCCAGGCTGCCCAAAAGCTCGGTGTCGATCTGGCTTATGTCGCCTATCAAGCCGACCACCGTATAAAATTCGCCCTTGGAAATATGGACCGAAAGCCCCCTGCCTTCCAGCCACCTGGTAAGGTTTTCGATTTGTTCCCTGGTCGCGCTTGGCTTTAATACCGCTATCATGATAGTCGCTCCTCCCTTAAGGAATTTGATGTAACATATCCTTTATTATGTTTTCAAGAATTATTTTTTAAGCTGTTCCAGGGCCGGACCCCTTTATTCGCCGACAACAGAATTTCAAGCCTGATTCTCCGGATTTGTGCTATAATAATGAAATTACAGGATCAAAATCGCTCCCGGATCGGAGGGAAACTTATAATGTCCTATGTAAAAGGCGTTCTTGACCGCCTGGCCGCCCAAAACGCCGGTGAGCCGGAATTCCTGCAGGCCGCCCGGGAAGTCCTCACCACCATCGCCCCCCTGGCGGACAAGGACCCCAAGTATGAAAAGCACAGCATTCTGGAACGGATGCTTGAGCCAGACCGGACCATAATATTCCGGGTGACCTGGCTGGACGACCAGAACAACGTGCGGGTCAACCGCGGCTTTCGCGTGCAATACAACGAAGCCATAGGCCCCTACAAGGGCGGCCTGCGCTTCCACCCCAGCGTGAGCCTGAGCGTCATAAAGTTCCTGGGCTTTGAGCAGGTTTTCAAAAACAGCCTGACGGGCCTGGCCATAGGCGGCGGCAAGGGCGGCTCGGACTTCGACCCCAAGGGCCGGTCCGAGGGCGAGATCATGCGGTTCTGCCAGTCCTTCATGACCGAACTATTCAAGTACCTGGGCCCGACCATCGATGTGCCCGCCGGCGACATCGGCGTGGGCGGCCGGGAGATCGGCTACCTTTTCGGCCAGTATAAACGCCTCACCTCGGAACACAACGGCGTTTTGACCGGCAAGGGCCTGGGCTGGGGCGGCTCCCTGGGCCGCACCCAGGCCACGGGCTACGGCGCGGTCTATCTGGCCCAGGACATGATGCGGGGCGTCGGCCAGGACCTGGAAGGCAGGACCTGCCTGGTCTCCGGCTCCGGCAACGTGGCCATCCACGCCATTGAAAAACTTTACCAGGTCGGCGCCAGGCCCGTGACCTGCTCCGACTCCCAGGGTTTCATCCACGACAAAAACGGCATTGACCTGGAAGTGCTCAAAAAGGTCAAGGAAGTCGAGCGCGCCCGTCTGACGCTCTATAAAAAACTCGTGCCGAAGTCCGAATACACGCCGGTGGAAAAATATCCCAAGGGCCGCAACGCCGTTTGGAACGTGCCCGGCGAAGCCGCCTTCCCCTGCGCCACCCAGAACGAATTGAACGGCCAGGACGCCAAGGCGCTTTTGAAGAACGGCTGCCTCTGCGTGAGCGAAGGCGCCAATATGCCCAGCGACGAGGAGGCCATGAACCGTTTCCTTGCGGCCAAGATATGCTACGCCCCGGGCAAGGCCGCCAATGCCGGCGGCGTGGCCACCAGCCAGTTGGAAATGGCCCAGAACGCCAGTATGCAGAGCTGGACCTTCGAGGAAGTGGACAACAGGCTCAAGGGCATCATGAGAGGCATTTACACCGCCTCGGCCCAGACCGCCAGGGAATTCGGCGACCCGACCAACCTGGTCATGGGCGCCAACATTGCCGGCTTCAGAAAAGTCGCCCAGGCGATGATCGACCTGGGCGCAATTTAGAGCCTTACGCGATTAAAAGGCAGGCGGAGCCTGGCGGAGAAATTCGGCCAGGAAGAGAGCCCCGGCCACTGAGACGTTGAGGCTGGGCACGGTTTGGTCCGCCTGGGGAACGGCCACCAAAAAGTCGCAGCTTTGGCGGATCAGGGGCGACAGGCCCCGGCCCTCGGAACCCAGGACGACCACGGCCCGCCGGGGAAAATCAAAGGTGAAGAGGTTTTCCGGCCCCCGGCTGTCGGCCCCCACCAGCCAGAAGCCGGCTTTTTTGAGGTCTTCCAAGGCCCGGCGCAGATTCACGGCCCGGACCAGTGGCAACACCTCGGCCGCGCCGGCGGCGGCCTTAAGGGCGGCCGGGGTCAGGGGCGCGGAACGGTCGCGGGGCGTCACCACCCCCAAGGCTCCGAAAGCCAGGGCGCTGCGCATGAGGGCCCCCAGATTGCCGGTATCCTCCACCCGGTCCAGGGCCAGGACCAGGGCCGGCCCCTCGGGCGGCAAGGTCTCGCGGAAACTCTCCCAGGCCGGACAGCCTATGGGGTCGAAAACCGCCGCCACCCCCTGGTGGCCGGGCCGGCCGCAGAGCCGGTCCAGGGCCGGCCGGGGGAGAAATTTCACCGCCAG
>JAITBV010000063.1 GCA_031283395.1 Candidatus Adiutrix sp. | reverse complement strand
CCAGAACATCGTCGTCCAGGGAGCGCACCTGGGACAGAAAGGATTCCAGGCGGCCGGCCAGGCGGTCGCGGGTGGCCGAGAGTTTTTCCTTTAGCCGGGCCAATAAGCCCCCACCGGGTGGGGGAACCGTGGGCTCTTGGATTTCGGGGGCCATAGGCCCCTGATTGTCCGCGGCTTCTTGTTTGGCCGGAGCTTCCTGGTCAGACGCAGGGACCGTTGGCCCCTGTTTGTCCGCGGCTTCCTGATTGACCGGAACTGGCTGTTTGTCCGCGAGTCCTTGGGGTTCAGCAGGGGCCGCCTGGCTGGCCGGGGCCTGTTCAGCGGGAACCTCCGGCGCGGCTTTCGGAAGCCTCCCCAGCTTGCGTCGGAACCAATCAAGCATCGGCCATGACCTCGGCCTCGGCCAGGTTCACGCTCACCAGCCGGGAGACGCCGGGGGCCTCCATGGTCACGCCGTAGAGGGTGCCGCAGATCTGCATGGTGCGCTTGTTGTGGGTTACCATGACGATCTGGGAGGAACGGCTGAGGCGCTGGAGCAGGCGGTTGAAGCGGTCGATATTGGCCTCGTCCAGCGGAGCGTCGGTTTCATCCAGAAGACAGAAGGGACTGGGCTTGATGAGGTAGAGGGCGAAGATCAGGGCCAGGGCGGTCAGGGCCTTTTCACCGCCGGATAACAGGCTCATGACCAAAAGTTTTTTGCCCGGGGGGTGGACATGGATCTCCACCCCGCTCTCCAGGGGGTCGCTCTCTTCGGTCAGGCTCAGCCAGCCCTGGCCGCCCTCGAAGAGGATGGGAAAAATTTCCTGGAACTTCTCGTCCACGGCCTTGAAGGTTTCCCCGAAGAGCAGCCGGCAGGTGTGGTTCAGCCGGCCGATGCTGGTTTTTAGATCAGCCACCGCCCGGGTCAACTCGTCATATTGGCTCTGGTAGCGCTCATATTCGGCCTTAAGTTCGGCCTCCCTTTCCACGGCCCCCAGGCTGACTTCGCCCAGGGCCTCCAGCTTGGCCTTCAGAGCGTCCCGCCGGGCCGGGGCATCGTCCGGCAGGGGGCGGGCGGCCCACTCCAGGGCCTCGCCCACTGTCCGCCGGGGCTGCGGATCGGCGCTGTCCTGATCGTCCGAGGGCGGGGGTTGATCCTCAATGAAAGCGTCCACGGCGCCGCCCTCGGCGCCGGAAAATACGAAGCGCCAATCCCGCCACAGGTCCTCAGCCAGCCGCTCCAGGCGCATATCGACCTTCACCAGTTCCGTTTCCTGGCCGCTCAGCAAGGACTGGCTTTCCTCCCGGCGGCGGCGCAGGTCCCGGGCCGCGATCTCCCGGGCCTGGTGTTTTTCCCGGGATTCGGCCAGACTATGCCGGGCCTGGCCAAGGGTTGCTTCGCTCCGGCCCAGTTTTTCAGGCCATAAGGCCGTCTCTTCGGCCAGGCGCTCCACCCTGGCCTTAAGCTCGGCCAACTGCCCGGCCAGGCTTTCAGCCTCCCCGGCCCGGGCCTTGAGCCCGGCCTCGGTCTCGGCCAGAGCGCGATCCGCCAGGGCCAGTTCATGCCCGGCCCGGTCCAGCCGGTCGGCCAGGGCGGCGGCTCTGGCCGCCGCTTCCTCGCTGGCCTGGCGGCTCTCCTCCAGGGTCCCGGCCGCTTCGCGCAATTTTAGCCTCAAAGCCTCGGCCCGGGCCCGGGCCTCCTCGGCCCGGGCTTCGGCTTCGGCCCGGCCGATCCGGCCCTCGGCCAGGGACCGGGTCAATTCCTCCATCGCCAGGTCAGTGGCGGCCATATCCCCGGCCAGGGTCTGGACGCGCTTTTCCGCCTGGCCGGCCTCCTGGCCGGCCAGGGCCAGGCGCCGTTCGGCCTCGGCCAGATCGGCCGCGGCGCGGCGGTGGTCCTCGGCCGCCGCCTCGGTCGCCGCGACCGCTGCCCGCCAGACGGAAGCCTCCGCCTCGGCCGAGGTCTTAAGCCCGGCCAGTTCGGCTTCGGCCTGGCTCTCCCGCCCGGCCAGAGCTTCCACTTCCTTGAGGCGGGCCAGGAGACCGGCTTCGTCCCCGCCGGCCGGACTCGGCCGGCCGCCGGCCAAAAGGGCCTGGCCGGCGTAGCGGCCGTCGCGGGTCAGGACCACCTCCGGCCCCCGGGCCGGGAGACTTTCGGCCAATTGAAAATCACCCAGGATGGCCCGGGTCATTTCCTGGGCCAGTTCATCCTGGCAGATGAAGCCGCAACGGCCTAGGCCCCGGGCTTCGGCGAATTCCAGGGAGGCCAGGGCCGCGGCCCGGTCCCGGACCACCAGCCAGGCCAGGCGCTCGCCCAAGCCCGCTTCGGCCGCGGCCTCAAAACCATCGGGGATATCCAAAAACCCGGCCAGGGGGCCCAAAAGGCCGGCCTCCTTGAGTTCCGGGGCGGCCATAAGGGCCTTGACCCCGTCCGGATACCAGCCGAAACTGTCCCTTAAGCTCCTTAAGGTCTCCAGGCGGGCCCGGAGAGCGGCCAGGGCCGCCTCAGCCGCCGCGGCCCGGCCCCGGGCCGCGGCCGTGGCCTCTTCCGCCCGTCCGCGGTCGGCTTCGCGCCTGGCTCCGGCCTCGCGGGCCGCCTTAAGGGTTTCGGTCGCGTCGGCCAGGGCCTGGTCCAGGGCGGCCCCCTTTTCCCGAAGGCCCCGGACCGCCTCTTCCGCCAGAACGGCCTCGGCCGCTATGACTTGCCGGCGTTCCCGGTGGTGGGCCAGAAGACTCTCGGAGCCGGCCAGTTTCTCGGCCAGGGCCGCCGCCGCTCTTTCTTCGGAGGCCCTGGATCCCTCGGCCTGTTCCAGATCCAGGTTCAAAAGGTCATACGCCTCCCGGCCGGCCCGCCACCTGGCCCGCAGATCCTCCGCCCCGAGCCCGGCCGCCCGGCTCTCGGATTCCAGGGCGGCCGTATCCGCGGCCAGCCGGGCCTGGTCCGCCTTCCGGTGAGCCAGTTCAGCCTCCAGACGGGCCGCTTCCTCCAGCACCTGGACCCGCCGTTTTTCAGACTGGTCCAGACCGGCGGCGGCATATTCCGACTCCTTTAGGGCCAGGTCGCGGGCGGCGACCTGGGCGTGCCAGGCGTTGGAGGCCTCCTCGACGTCCCTTTCCTGGCGGCCCAGGTTCAGCCGGATGTTTTCCATCTCCACTTCCGCCAGTTCCAGATCGGCCAGGAGGGACGAGAGCCGGCGCCGGCCGTCCGCCAGGCCGTCCGAAATTTCCTGCCGCCGGCCCCGGGTCTCGGCCCAAAGCCGGGCCGACAATACCAGGTCCAGTTCCCGCAATTCCTCTTTCAAGGCCCGGTAGCGGGCCGCCTTGGCCGCGGCCCGGGCTATCTGGTCAAGCTGCCTTTTGGTTTCGGCCTTGATGATCCGCACATTTTCCAGGTTGTCGGCGGCCGACTGGATCTTTCGCTCGGCCTCTTTTTTCTGCTGCTTGTAACCGGTGATGCCGGCGGCTTCATCGATGAGGCCGCGGCGCTCTTCGGGCCGGGCGTCCACCAGCCAGCCTATCCGGCCCTGCTCGATGATGCCGTAAGCCCGGGTGCCCACGCCCTGGTCGGTGAAAAAACGCACTATATCCTTGAGTCGGCAGGGGACCCGGTTCAAGAGGTATTCGCTGTCGCCGCTGCGGTAGAGGCGCCGGGTGACGGAGGTCTCGGCCGGCCCCAAACCGGCTTCGGGATCGGCCTCGCGGGTCAGGGTCAGGGTGACTTCGGCCAGGGCGGAGGCGGGGCGGCTCTGGGAGCCGTTGAAGAGCACGTCGTCCATGTTGCGGCCCCGCATGATCCTGGGGCTCTGCTCGCCCATGACCCAGCGGACGGCGTCGATTATGTTGCTCTTGCCGCAGCCGTTGGGGCCCACCACGGCGCTGAGCCCCGGGGCGAGGGATACCTGGGTCCTTTCGGGAAAGGATTTGAAGCCGACTATTTCCAGGCTCCGGATATGCATTTGCCCTGACGCGTAACTCTGAAGATGGTGTTTAGTGGAGTTTTACAAGTTTTTTCTTCCGCCGGTCCATGGTCCGGGGAAAGAGGTCGCTCTGGGTGTGGGGCAAGAACTGGCTGGCCATATAGTAGTCCATGTAGCCGGGGGTCTCGCTGAGTTCAAAGTTGGTCAGGCCGTCCTTTATTTTCTGGGCCTTCTGCCAGAGCCCCCCGGAAAGGGTCACCAGGGTGGCCCCGGTGAGGGAGGAGTTGCCTATGTAAGTGAACTTCTCCACCGGCAGTTCCGGGAGGAGGCCGATGGCCATGGCGTTGGTCAAATTCAGGGACTTGCCGAAACCGCCGGCTATGATGACCCGCTCCAGGTCGTTCATGGTCAGGCCCACGCTCTCCAGGAGGGTCTGGTAGCCGGAATACATGGCCCCCTTGGCCCGGATGAGGTTCTCCACGTCTATTTCCGTAATGGTCAGGTCCCGGTCCAGGCCGGTCTCGGCCTGGGGTTTCAGGAGGTATTCCCGGCCGTCTTCGCCGTCCCTGATAAAATCCGGGGCGGCTTCGGGCACGAATTTGCCCTGGGGATCCAGCACCCCGGACAGGAAGAGTTCGGAGACGATGGAGATCAGGCCGGAGCCGCAGATGCCGATGGGCTTGGCCCAGGGCTCGCCGATGACCGTCAGCCCGTGGCGGCGGGCGACCGGATCGAAATAAAACTGGTCCACGGCCCCGGGGGCGGCCCTCATGCCGAATTTGACCCCGCCGCCTTCAAAGGCCGGGCCGGCCGAGCAGGCGGCGCAGGTCATCCAGTCCTGGTTGCCGACCACGATCTCCCCGTTGGTGCCGATGTCGATGAAGAGGGTCAGTTCCGGGCGCATATACATGCCCGAGGCTAAAACCCCGGCCACGATGTCGCCGCCGACATAGCTGGAAACGGAAGGGTAGATCAACAGGCGGGTCGAGGTGGGGACCTGGAGCCCCACCTCGGCGGCCCGGAGGGTCGGCCAGCCGGCCGCGGCCGGCACATAGGGGGCCAGGCGGATGTTTTTGGGGCTCAAGCCGGCAAAGAGGTGGCTCATGGTGGTATTGCCGGCCACCACGGCCAGGATGATCCGGTCCCGATCCACCTCGTATTCGGTCAAAAGGCGGTCCAGGAGGTGGTTGAGGCTCTCCAGCACCCGCTTTTGCAGGCGGGCCAGGCCATCGCCCTTGTCGGCGAAGACTATACGGCTGATGACGTCCTCCCCGAAGGATATCTGGCCGTTCAAGTCGCCCATGCTGGGGGTGTACCCGCCGGTGACCTGGTTGACCAGGCGGGCCCAGACCGAGGTGGTGCCGATATCCACGGCCAGGGCATAGGCCGGCCGGCGGTCCCGGGCCGGACGGACGGACATCACGCGGACCGGCGGGGCCGGTTCCCCCACGGGCTGATAGACCGTGGCCCGGACCGCGAAGTCGTCGGCCCGCAGGGCATCTGGCAGTTCCAGGAGGGCCTCCAGGGCCAGTTCCGCGTGTTCCAGGCCGTGGGTCGCGGCCAGGCCGGCCAGGAGCCGGTCGCTGTCCCCCAGGTTATCGGTCTCGGTGGGAGGGGCCAGGGCCAGTTCCAGTTCCCGCACCGGGGGATTGGGCTCGGCCACGGTCACTTCCTCGTGGCCTTCGGCCTTGGCGAAAACAGAGGCGTCGGCCCGTGATTCCGGGGGAATGAAGATTTCCGCCGGCCCTTCCACGTGGCAGACACAGGCCAGGCGCATGCCCCGGCCGTATTCCTCCTCGCTGAAGTAGGCCCCGGGGCCGGTCTCGCACCGGACCGAGCCGGAAACCACTTCCACCCGGCAGCGGCCGCAGACCCCCGCGCCGGCACAGGAGGCGTTGATGTGCAGCCCGGCCCAGGAGGCCACATCCAGAATGCTTAAGCCCGCGGCGGCTGGGACGACCTTGCCTTCAGGCTGGAAAACGATATCGAATACGGTCATGGTCTCACCCTGGTCAGGCCTGGCCTGAAAGTCGGAACCACGGAAATTTTTGTATCCCCATTTTATAACATACTTGCCCGGTTATTGGCAAATCAGCCTGTCGGACGGGGCTCAAGGCAGATCCTCGAATAATTCCGGCAGGAGTTCCTGAAACCTGGCCCGGACCAGGTTCATGATCTCCCGCATTTGGGGGTGGGCGGCCGGGCCGCAGCGCAGGGCCAAAATATGACGCCATTCCCGCATGTTGGCGGTTATGACTATTTCTGTCTTCAGGCTGTTAGGCAGGACCGTCCGGGCTTCCTGAGCCGTGGCCCCGGCCTTTAGCAGGTCCAGATAGGCCGCTTCGGCCGCCTCCATGGCCCTCAGCCAGCGGTTGTATTTTTCCGAGCCCTCCTCGAAAAACAGGGGCCTGATCACCACCAGTCCCCGCCCCTCCGGTCCGTGGCCGTAGTTGACATAGCGGGTGCTCTCCTGGCTGAAGGAGGCCAGGCGGTGGCGAACCAGCTCGTGGCTCACGCCCCGGTCGCAAACCAGCAAGAGGGACAGGCTTTCATGCTCAATGACCGAAAGATGGCCGCGGCGTATGAGCGAGCGGACGAAGGGGCCGGCCGAACCCTCCGCGGCGCGGCCTTCCGAGCGGTAGCAGGTGCGGCCGGCCCGTTCCAGCCGGGCCAGGAGGGACGGCGGGTCCAGCGGGGTCAGTATCTCAAACTCGGGGGCCACTATCTTCATAACGCCTCACCTGTTACGGAACCGCAATGCCGGTTCTCAAGCACGAAATCGGAAGGGATATCCCTGAGCCAGAGGCCGCCGGTTTCCTTATGGGCCCGCTCGGCCAGCATCTCGAAAAGGTTCCAGATCCCGGGGCCGGGCCGGTCGGCCGGCTCCTCCTCCCCGCCCAGGCGGGCCTTGACCATGTCGAAGTCGGCCAGGCTGCGGGCGTTCAAATAGAGATAGGCGACATGGAAGCAGAATATTTTCAGGCCCGGCCGGTCCAGGTAGGGCATTTCCAGGCGGTCCAGGGGGAAGCGGCGGACCAGGTGGAGATGGTCGCTGGCCCAGACCGGCCAGCGGGTCAGCCGCCCGACCTTGAAGCCCATGATGCCCGGCTGGTAGGGCAGGATCATGGAACTGTCGTGACAGAAGCCGGCCCGGGCCATGACCCGGGACAGATCGGAGTGCCAGTAGAAACGGTGGGTCCGCACAGCCTCGGCCCCGGAGAGGACCTCCCGGTAGCGGCCCAGGATAGCGGCTTCGGCGGCCAGGACGTCCTGGTCATGCTCCACGGTGGCCATGGCCAGGGGGCCGCCGCCATCGGCGGGGACGTGACGGCGGGACAGATCGGGGTGGGCGCCGATTTCCAGAAGGGGCCAGGCGGGCGTTGGGCCGGGCGTGGAAAAAAAGACCGTGACTTTCAAGCCCAGGGCCCGGACCCGGTCCAGTACGGCCCGGGTGGCCGCCTCCGGGGCCCAGTCGGTGTCTATGGTCAGAATTATCATTCGGTCCGGCCCTTAAGCCGCGCGGCCTTGATCACCGGCGAAGGGATAGGGGCCGATTTTTTGAACTTGGGGGCCAGGGACCGGTCCAGGCGCAGCCGGGCCACCCGGTCCATTTCCTGGTCCAAAAGGCCCAGGAAGGTCCTCAGCACCCGGACCACGCCTTGAGCCGAGCCTTTACGGCGCCCGGTGCGTTCGTCTAGATAGAGGCCGCGGCAGAGGGACAGGCCCAGGGCCCGGACCCGGGGGTTTCCGGCCAGTTCCTCCGGCAGGCAGGCGCCTTC
>JAITBV010000054.1 GCA_031283395.1 Candidatus Adiutrix sp. | reverse complement strand
TTTTCAAACTGATAGCCCTCCCCCCGGGGCAGGGGGCCGACGGTCACGACGGCCCGGGACCAGTGGCGGGCGCCGCCCAAGTCCCGGTCGAACAAACCCTCCCCAGCGGCGGATTGCCCGATGGTCTCCCGGAAGACGACCTGGGGCTTGCCGGAACGCACGTTCAGGCCGAATTCGCGGGCCAGGCGTTGGGTCAGCACTTCCAGGTGCAATTCGCCCATGCCCGAGATGATGGTCTGTCCGGTCTGATCATCCACCTTGGCTTTGAAGGTGGGGTCTTCCTCGGTCAGTTTGGCGAGGGTTTCGGCCAGCTTGTCCAGGTCGGCCGAATTTTCCGGCTCCAGGGCGATGGAGGTGACCGGATCGGCCGCCTGGATGGATTCCAATAGCACCGGGCGATCCGGCGCGCAGATGGTGTCGCCGGTGCCGGCTGACCGGAGCCCCACCACGCCCACCAGATCACCCGCCCTGGCTTCGCTGATGCGGTCGCGCTTGCCGGCGTGAACGCGCAGGATGCGGCCGATTTTATCTTTCTGCCCCGTGCGGGGATTCAGCACCTCGTCACCTTCGGCCAACCGGCCGCTGTAGAGGCGCAAAAAACTCATCTTACGTCCCTGGTCCACCATTTGTATTTTGAATACCAGAGCGGCCAGAGGCGCTTTCTCCCGAAATTCAACCTTAAGAGGAGCGCCCCGGGTATCCTGAGCGGTCAGAGGCGGCAGGTCGGACGGGGAGGGCAGATAATCCACGATGCCGTCCAACAGGGGCTGCACCCCCTTGTTGCGGAGGGCCGCGCCGCAGAAAACCGGCACCAGCCTGAGCCCCAGGGTGGCCCGCCTGATGGCCGCCCTGAGCCGATCTTCCGAAGGCTCCCGGCCTTCCAGGTAGTCCTCCATGATCTCATCATCGTTTTCAGCCAGGGTTTCCACCAAGGCGGCCCGGTCCGCCTCCAAGGCCGCGGCCAGTTCCGGCGGAGGCGCCGTCTCCTTCATCTCCGCTCCCAGGTCGTCATTTTCCCAAGAGTAGACCCGGCGTCGGATAAGGTCCAGAACGCCCTTGAAGCTTTCTTCCTGGCCATGAGGTCGGGTCAGGACCAGGGGCACAGCCCCGAGTTTGGTCTTGATCTGGGCCATGACCTGGTCGAAATCGGCGCCCACGCGGTCCATTTTATTGACAAAGACCAGTTTGGGGACTCCGTGGCGGTCGGCTTGGCGCCAGACAGTCTCCGACTGGGGCTGAACTCCGCCCACGGCGCAAAACACGCCCACCGCGCCGTCCAGGATCCTGAGGCTTCTCTCGACCTCAATGGTGAAATCCACATGTCCGGGAGTGTCGATGAGGTTCAGGCGGGCATTTTTCCAGTCGCACGTGGTGACCGCGCTCATGATGGTTATGCCCCGGGCCTGCTCCTCGGGCATATAGTCCATGGTGGCCTCGCCGTCATGGACTTCACCCAGTTTGTGGGTCCGGCCCGTGTAATAGAGGATCCGCTCGGTGAGGGTGGTCTTGCCCGCATCGATATGGGCGATGATGCCGATGTTGCGGATCCCCCCGCTCTTGCGTTCCGCGGCCATGCTTCAACCCGCCGTGTTTTGGTGTTCAGTCACTAAGAGCCTCTCTGGGCCGCTATCAGCCTTTTATCTTGGCCAAGGCCGCCGCCACGCCCTTTTCCACGGCCACTTCTATCATCCGGCTCAGTTCCCTGGTCGCCTCGGTTGTCAAGTCCCCGGAAATTTCCGGCTCACCCAGGAGTCCCGGCTCAAGCCAGTCGGTTTCCGCCTCAGTCGGGCCGAAAGGGAAGGGGGTTTCGTTTTCCAAGGCCAAGGCCAGATCCAGGTCTTCCAAAGGGGAAGGTTCTTCGGTCAACAGGTCAGTCTGAGCGATGGCCGGCGGAGGGGTGGGATCCATTGCTTCCCAGGTCGGGTCAGCCTCGGGACTCGGAACCTCGTCGTCGGTCCAGAGGTCGTCCGATTGGGCCAAGGCCGCTTCCACCTGGTCGAAAATGGCGTTCAATTCCTCATCAAGGTCGGCTGAGAGCCGGGCCAGGTCTGAATCATTCCAGGGTTTGCTCAATTGAGGATTCCTCCATTTGGGCCGCGGTCTCCAGGAATTCGGCGCGCCAGGCCAGGGCCAGGCGTTCCAGCTCGGCCGGGTCGTCAGGATCGATTTGGAACAAGTTTAGAAAAAATACCCGCCGTCCGGTCAAAATGAGGGAGGCGAACACCGTATAAGTTGTTTGGTCCTCCCCTTGACGGTCGTCTTCTCCAGGCGGGACAAGGGTTGTTCTGAAAGTCACCGCCTTGGAAGTGGACGGGCTCAACTGTTCCCCTGGAGGCCAAGTGGCGGTCGCTTCGGATCCGGCCGGGGTTGCCTGGTAAAAAGACGGCCAGTCGCTTAAGTTTGGCGGGTCAGGGCTGTCGAACGAAAGGCTATAGACGGCGGCGTAAAAGGTCAGGTCAATGGGAGCCCGGCCGTAGATCTTGTCAAAAAAGGGCTTCCAACTTTGGGACGGGGCGAAAATGGCCAGGGTTTCAGCTTCGGCGGGACGCAGAAGAGACAGCATTTCATCCAGATCGTGGTCCTGTCCGTCCACTCTGTCCCAGCCTGATGGGCCCAGGAGAAGGGAGGGTTTCTCCATAGCTTCGGCCGTCACGGTCAGTATCATCCCTATCAAGGTCAGGGCCAAGAGGCCGTGGCCAAACATCCGGCCTTTCATGGCAGGGGCACCACTTCAAAACCTTCGGGCGGCGCGAGGGCAAAAAGGTTCGGGTCCAGTTTCG
>JAITBV010000007.1 GCA_031283395.1 Candidatus Adiutrix sp. | reverse complement strand
CCGGTATAGCGCACCAGGCATGGGCCCCGGCCCAGGCGGGCGGAATTGTATTCCTCGTGCACCTCTTTGTAATCCGGGTCCATGGCCGCTTCCACATCGGCCGAAAGGCCCTGGCTGTTTTGGAGGGCCTCCCGCACCTTGGCCCAGCGGGGCTCCAGCCCTGAGGCCTCGAAGGCCCGGGCGGCCAGGTGCTCAATGAACCGGCCGCCGGCTCCGGTGGCTCCGTAGCTGCCGATCTCCTCGCGGTCGTAGATGACCACCAGGGTGGGCCGCCGGGGCAAGGGGGCGGAAAAGACGGCGGAGAGGGCGGCGAAGACCGACAGGCGGTCGTCCTGGCCGTAGCCGCCGATCATGGCCCCGTCCAGCCCCACCTCACGGGCCGGGCCGGCCGGGACTATCTCCAGTTCCGAGGAAATCAGATCCTCTTCCGTCAGGCCCCAGCGGTCGTGAAGGATCGAAAGGACGGCCAGTTTCAGGCGGTCCTTGTCCTCGGGCTTTCCCAGGGGCAGGGCGGCGGCCAGAAGGTTCATCTTTTCCGCGGCCACGGCCTCGCCCATTTTCTTTTCCCGCTGGACCTTGCGGTCCAGGTGGGGCAGGAGGTCCGGCACGGTCAGGACCGGGTCCCGGGGGTCTTCCCCGAAAACCAGGTCCACGGTCCGGCCGTCCTTAAGGGCGCAGAAACCCCACAGGGCCAGGGGGCGGGCCAGCCACTGGTATTTCTTAAGGCCCCCGTCAAGGTTGGTGCGGAGCAAGCCCAGGCCCGGGCCGCTCTCCTCGTAGACGCACTTGGGCTTCAGGTCCAGCCTGGGGCTGTCGCCGTGGGTCACTATGATGTTGAAACCCGATTCCGGCCCGGCCTGGCCGGGGCGCCACAGGCCCAGGAGTTTTTGGTGGTGGCAGAGAAAACCGCCGGACTTGACCCGGCCCCGGGCTAGGCCCAGGTCCGCGAAACCGCCGGCTTCCAGTTTTTGCCGGACGTTTCTGACCACGGCCCTTTCCGTTTTGGAGCGGGTGAGGAAATCAAGATATTCCCGGGCCAGGGTTTCGGCCGCCCGGCGGTCGGCCGGGTTCAGTTCATCCCAGACCAGGCGGGGCTTTAAGGCCAGTTTTTCGGCCCGGTCCCGTCCGCCCGCGGTTTTTTTCTTTTTAGCCACGGCCATAGAATGGCTCCTTCGGGCCGCCTCGGCCGGCCCGGCTGGTTTTAGGCCGATGTCCGCATAACACTATATTATACGGCCTTCTCCAGGTTTAGGCAAGACAGGGAAACCTAACGGGAGGCCGGCGTTCAGCCGGCCTCCTTCTCTTTTGATTCGGTCCACAGGGCTTCCAGGCGGTCCGGCCCCACGTCCTCGGGCCTTAAGTTTTCCCGGGCCAGGGCGTCTTCCAGGAAGCCGAAGCGGCGGACAAAGCGGTCATTGGCCTCGCTTAAGGCCTCCTCGGCGGAAAAACCCAGGTGGCGGGCCAGGTTTGCCAGGGCCAGGAGCACATCGCCCATTTCCGCCTTTAGCCGGGCCTTTCGTTCCGGCGCGGTCGAGGCCCGGTCATAACCCGGCAAATGTTCATCCAGTTCGGCCAGTTCCTCGTCCACCTTGAGGCGGACCCGGGCCGCGTCCGGCCAGTCAAAACCCGCCCGGCCCGCCCGGTCGTTCAGCCGGTGGGCCCGCTGGAGGGCCGGCAGGGCTTCGGGCACGGAAGCCAGGAGCCGCTCATGCTTCTTGTCGCGGCGCTTGATGGCCTGCCACTGGTCCAGGACGGCCTGGGCATCGGCCAGTTGCGCGCCCTGGCCGAAGACGTGGGGGTGGCGGGCCACCATTTTGGCCCGGACCTGGTCAATGATCTCGCCAAGGCCCCAGCCCCAGCGGGCCCGGGCCAGGCGGCCGATGAAGACGGCCTGGAAGAGGACATCCCCGGCCTCTTCCAATATCTCGTCGGGGTTTTCCGCCCTGAGGGCCGCCAAAAGTTCGTAGGTTTCTTCCAGGACGTTGCCGGTGATGGAACGGAGAGTTTGCTTGAGGTCCCAGGGGCAGCCCTTCTCCGGGTCCAGGAGGCGGGCGACGACCTGGTCGAGTTCGTCCAAGGCCTCCCCGGGTGATCGGGTCATTCGGTGGCCGGCTGGGGCCAGGTGGGGGTGGTCCCGGCCGGGGCCGGATTCTGGCCGGGCGGCAGGGGCGCCCGGGATAAGAGGTTTGGATGATCGCTGATGAAGCGCTTTATGTCCTCGGGGCTCAAGGCTTCACCCCCGCTTAAGTTCTGTATCTTGTTCCGCCAGGGCGCCAGGATGGCTTCGGGGTTGTTTTTCAGGATATCCTGGATGCTCTTCCAGTCCACCGAATCGAAGGACGCGGCCGGCGTGGCGGCCCCGCCACCGGGGCGGCCGGCGGCTCCGGACAGTGGTTCGGGCACGGCCTTGGCGGTGAGGGCGCGGTGCAGGCCTTCGGGCATCCAGGCCAGGGCCTGGGCCGTCACCGGCTTTAGATAGGGCCAGAGCTGGGAGGTGGCGAAGAAGGGTTCGCCCGGCTTCAGGAACACCTGGGCCCCGGACATGAGGATGCCGCAGACCAGGATGCCCTTGATCATGCCGACCACGGCCCCCAGAAGGCCGCTGACCACCGGGCTGATGGTCACCTTGACGATATGGTCCATGAAGATGGAGATCATGCCTGTGAAGAAATAGACCACGGTGAAAATGATGATGAAGGCGCTGATGCCGCGCTGGCCGCGCATATCGAAGAGGGGCTTGAGATGCATTTCGGCCAGGTCCCAGTAAACGCCGGCCACCCAGAAGGCCACGAAGAGGCCCAGGACGGCCACCACTTCCTTGACTACGCCCCGGAACAGGCCCCGCAGGAGGAAATAGCCCAGTATGACCAGGAGCGCGATATCCAAACCGCCTTCAAACATAAAACGACCGCCGGGGGAGATTGGCCGCAGAACCGGCCTCTTGAATTTTTTATTTTATCATAGAAGAGCGGGCCGGCGCAAGCGGGCCGGGGCTGGCAAAAACCATAATTTGTGTTATACTGCCGCCGGTTTATGCCACGGGGGGATGCTTCTTGCCTTTGCCGGTCGAATATATTCCCAGCCAGCCAGATCAGGCGGGATTCGCCGACTTTTTCGGCGGCTGGCTGACCGAATGCCGGGGCCTGACCCTGGTGGTGGACTGCGGCGTGAGCGGCGTGGGCGGCGTGGCCGCGGCGGACATGGTGCGGCGGCTGAAGGCCCGGCTGGGGGAAAGAGACCTGGACTATGTCCTTTTGACCCATATCCACCTGGATCACGCCGGCTCCTTGGGGGAAATATTCCGGGCCTGGCCCCGG
>JAITBV010000002.1 GCA_031283395.1 Candidatus Adiutrix sp. | reverse complement strand
TTTCCGGGACGATATGAGACAACAGTTTTCTTGTTAATGG
Organism: Candidatus Adiutrix sp.; assembly: GCA_031283395.1. The sequence goes on along the minus strand of JAITBV010000002.1, from coordinate 5,611 downwards.
TGGGCGGTAGAGGATTCGAACCTCCGACTTCCACCGTGTGAGGATGGCACTCTAGCCGCTGAGTTAACCGCCCGATCCGGCCCCTCAATCTATAACATAAGCTGAAAAAAATCAAGATTTTTTCCGCTTAAACCGCTTGAGGCTCTAGCGGTTCCAGTAGCGGTTGCTCCTGGGCTGCCCGTTCTCATAATATTCCAGATACTTGAAAATCCGCGCCTTCAATTCCGAGCGGGCCGCGGTTTCCTGGATGCCCCGGATATCATAATAATAGCGCAGATCATCGTAAATAGCCTCCGAGGCCCGGCAGAGGCTGACCGCCCGCACATCCTCCTCATGGACCGGGAAACCGCGCGAGGCCATGACCCGGGGGCCGGTGAAGATGACCAGGGCGTTGGGCTCGGCCAGTATGATGTCGCCCAGGGCCGCGTAGCTGGCGATGGCCCCGCCCGTGGACGGGTCCCCCAGGATGGAGATGAAAGGCAGCCCCTCCCGCTTCAGCCGGGTGACGCCGTTGACGGTCTTGACCATCTGCATCAGGGCGGGCGTCCCCTCATAGAGCCGGGCGCCCCCGGAACAGCACAGGCTGACCAGGGGCAGCTTTTTTTCCAGAGCGTATTGGACCAGGCGGTAGAACTTTTCTCCGAAAACCACCCCCATGGTGCCGCCGGAAAAATAGAACTCGCAGATAGCCAGGGCCACCCGGCGGCCGAAGACCCGGGCCTCCCCGGTGACCAGAGCTTCGCGGAACGGCGAACGCTTGGCCTGCTTGGCGATAAAGGCGGCATATTCCGGGGTCAGAAGCGCGGGGTGCAACAGGTCGTGCACTGTCAGGTCCCGGTTCAGTTCCTGGAAGGTGTCCTCGTCGGAGAGACACTTGATCCAGCCCAGGGCCCCCATGATGCTGCTGCGGCCGCACTCGGGGCAGACATAGTGGTTGTCCATGAACTTATTCAAGGCAATGACCGCGCCGCAGCCATCCTGGTCCTCGCCTTTGAGGCTCAGTTCGCCGCACTTGACGAACTCGTCCGGGCGGCGGCTGGCCGGGTCCTGCCAAGCGCCCCAGTCGTCGCCCGGCTGGAGGTCCAGGTCATTGGCGGTGAAGGTCTTGATGTCCGGTGAGGGCATATGCTTGCGCCTGAGGGGCGTGAGGCTGAACCAGGAAGTCCACCTCTTGCCGCCATCCTCCCCGCTCTCCCGGGCGGTCACGCCGAAAGCGGCCGCGCGCCGGCGGCGCACCCGGATGAGGCTTTCAACCTTGACCCGGCCCAGGGCCCGAACCGTCTTTTCCAAATAGGCCCCCAGCACCCGGGCGTAGCCGGCCACGTCGGTCACCTTGGGGGGGGCCTCCAGCACCTTGTCTATGACCCCGAAATCCTTCAATTCCGCGGCCGTGGGCTTGGAGATCAGGAGGGCTTCCTTGACCTTGGAGGCATCGCGGAAAATTATGGCCGCCAGGCTTTCCGGCGGGGCCGTGGCGTAAAGGGCGTCATCAAACTGGGCCCGCCGGTCGGTCATCTGGATGGCCAGGGCGCCGCCGCTGCCGCCTTCGCCTATGACCACGCTCACCGTGGGAACGGGCACGGTCAGAAAGACCTTCAGGAGGTGGGCTATGAAGAAAGCCTGGAACTTCCGGGCCGATTCCATGGAGATGTCGGCCCCGTAAGTGTCTATGAGGGTGATGATGGAAGCCGGCCGGCCGGCGGCCTTCAGTTCCACGGATTTTTGAATGGTCCTGATGATCCTGGAATGGTCATCGGCGGTCAACATGCCATGATTCAGCTTGGCCAGGTCTTCGCGGGTGCGCAGATTTTCCGGCTTGGGTTTCTGCTGGGCGATGATGCACAGATCCCGGCCCCACTGCTCGACCGCGCCCAAAATCAAGGTTTCGCTGGAATAGGGACTCTGGCGGAAGCCGGGGAAAACGGCGTGGATAAGGTCGCTGGACCGCGGCCGCAGGGGCGAACGGGTCCGCTTGCGGAACAGTTCCAGCACATCGGCATGGTCAGGCATGGGCGACTCCGGTCTCCGTTTTTCCGGCCGCGGGCCGGCGGAACCAGAGTATAGCCGAAAGCCGCCGGTTTGGCAAACCGGCCCGTCATTGCTGCTTATGGCGCAGCATTTCAGCCACCTCGTAAGCGGCGTTGGCCTGGCTTAGCTTTTTCTGCTCCTTGAGGATATCTCCCAGGACCTTGTGGGCCGTGTAGCTCTTGGGGGCCAGCCGGGCGCTGAGCTGGGCCTCGGCCAGGGCGGCCATGTTGTCGCCCATGCGCTGGTAGCACATGGCTATCCAGATATGGGGCTCGGCCACCTCGTGCCTGACGGAGATAAGGCGCTTGAGGTAGGTCACCGCTTCCTTGTACTGGTATTCGTTGTAGAGGTTCTTGACCTTGATCATCACCAGTTCGCCGTGGTAGGGCCACTTTTCCAGGCCCCGGTCCAGCCATTCGCAGGCTTCGGCGTGCCGGCCGAGGCTGAAGAGGTATTTCATGAAGGCCACGGTTTCCTGGTGGTCCGGGTTGGTTTTCTGGCCGTAAGTCAGTAATTTGGCCAGCTCCTTGAAGCGCTTGCCCTCCTCCATCTGGCCCATCTGGAACAGCAAATCGCCATACATCAGGTGAGGCTTGGGCTCGCGGGGGTACTTTGCGGTCAAAGCCTTATAGATGGGCAGAGCCTCCTCCCGCCGGTGATGCCGGCGATAGAAGTCGGCCAGGCGGTATTGCAGATCGTCGTTGTCCGGATCCTGGGCCACGATTTCCAGGAAATACCTAAGGGCCGTGTCGATATCGCCCTGCTTCATGTAGAGGTTGTAGAGGCGCCAGCGGAGACCGGTGTTCTCCGGGGTCAGGGCGGCCGCCTCGCAGAGGTATTTCAAGCCGTCTTCGGTCCTGTGCTCCTTGAAGCACATTTCGCCGATGGTCATGCGAAGTCCGGCATCGTCCTGGGCTATGAAAGCCGCCTCGCGCAGGAAGGCCAGGCCCTCATCGACCTTACGCTCCTTGAAGCACATTTCACACATGGTCATGCGAAGCGGGACATCCTGCGGGGCCACGGCGGCGGCCTCGCGCAGGAAGTCCAGGCCCTCATTGACCTTGCGGGCCTTGAAGCACATTTCAGCAATGGTCTTGCGGAGGCCGGCGTTGCCAGGGGACACATCGGCCGCCTCGCGCAGAAAGGCCAAGGCCTCCGCGGACTTGCGCTCCTTAAGGCATATCTCGGCCATGGTCAGCCTGGTGGCCGCGTCCTCGGGGTTGTCCTTCAGATTCTTCATCAGGCGGCCCCACCTCATCAGGCGTTCGCCTTCGGAGTTGCGGCCCAGCTTCTGCTCGGCATCGCTCTTCAGAATGTAGTATTCATAATCCTCTGGGTGCTGGGCCAGGCCGGCGGCGTAAACCTGATAGAGCTTCCGGTTGGAACGCAGTTCCTGATAGACGCGGCCCATGGTCTTCAAAAGCTCACTGTTGGTGGGCGTATAAAAATGGCTTATCAGGATCGGCTCGACCATTGAGACGGCGATCTTGGCCTGCCGCCGGTCAAGGAAGGCCTGGGCCAGGGCGGCGGCGGCCTCCAGGTCGTCGCGGTTATGGAGCAGCCGTTCCATGTTTTCGGCAATGGTGAATTCGCGGTCTGACTCCTCGATGAGCCCCAATCGGTGATAGGCCCGGCCCAGGCCGTCGTAGGCCTCCACGGTCAGGGGCCTTAGGGAGAGAATGTCGCGATACCATTTCACGGCCTCGTTCGAGCGGCCCTGCAGGAGCAGGTTGCCGGCCCGGCGCAACATGCTGCCCGGTTTTCTCTGCATGCCCATGGAAAAAATGACCCGGTCGAAAATGTCGTCCATGGGCGGAATGGCCTTGAACTGCTTCCACAGCCAGACGAAGGAGGTCTTAAGGAAGCCGAAGCCGGCCGCCAGATAGGGCAGGCGCAGCTTGTGCGTGTCCATGCCCTGGGCCGCGCGGACGGCGGCCCGCTGGGATTCGGCCTGGGCCGCGGCGGCCCCGGCCAGATCGTCTTCGAGCAAGCCGTCCGAGGGTAGCGGCGGGGGGAGGTCCTCGACCCCCGGCGGAACGGGCGCCTCGGGCATCGGCGGAGGCGGGGCGGGTTCCGCGGGGCTGGGCGGCGGGGCTTCTTCGACCGCCGGCCCGGCCTCCAGGCCGCTTAAGTCTATTCCGCCGTCAGCCGCGGCCGCCACGTAGATTTCCGCGCCGGTTCCGGGATCCAGCTTTCCGCCGGGTCCGGGCTCGGACCCCTCCGGATTCAGCCTGTCGTCAGCCATCTGGTCCACCTGAGTGTTTTAGGCCAAGTTGCCTTCAATATACTAAATACGCGGCCCCAGGCCAAGCATCGCGGCCCGCCGAACTTGGGTCCAGGGTTCAACCCTGGCTTCGACGGTTTATAAGCAATAAATGAGCCAATCTGTCCAAATTCTTGAAATTACGGCCGGGACAGCCCGGGCCGGCGGGTGAAATGTATTTTTGATTTGGCCGAAAGCGCTATTCTAAGGTATAATGGCGCCCCGATAAGGGTCGGAGCGGGGCCGGCCGGGCCGATTCTCCCCCCGAGGCCGGGGCCAGGTCGGAAAAAATGTCCGAGTGAAGGGATCGATGTTTCATAAAGTCGCCATCGCCAACCGGGGAACCGTGGCCGCCCGGCTGGTGCGGACCCTCAGGAGCATGGGCCTGAAAAGCGTGGTCCTCCACTCCGAGGCCGACCGCGGCCTGCCCTATGTGGCCGAGGCCGACGAGAGCCGCCTTTTGGGGCCATCCCCCGCGCCCCAGAGCTATCTGAACCAGGAAGCCATCGTGGCCGAGGCCCTTGAGGCCGGGGCCGAGGCCATCCACCCCGGTTACGGTTTTTTGTCGGAAAACCCCGCCTTTGCCGAAAAGGTCATCCGGGCCGGCCTGGTATTCATAGGCCCCGACCCCAAATGGCTCCGGCTTCTGGGGGACAAAACCGAGGCCAAGAAGATCATGGCCGCCCGGGGCTTTCCGGTCTGCCCTTCGACCGGCCCTTTGCGGGGCCCCCTGGAGGAGCAGGTCCGGGCCGCCGCCGCCCTGGGGCTGCCGCTCCTGATAAAACCCGCCGCCGGCGGAGGCGGCATCGGCATGCCCCCGGTCTGGGAGGGATCGAAACTGGCCGGGGCCCTGGAATCGGCGGCCAAGCTGGCCGCCCGCAGCTTCTCCGACCCGGCCCTCTACGCCGAACGCCTCCTGGTCGATCCCCGCCACGTGGAATTTCAGATAGCGGCCGACAAGCACGGCCGGGCCGTGCATATCTTCGAGCGCGACTGCTCGGTCCAGCGCCGCCGGCAAAAGGTGGTGGAGGAGGCCGGGGCCCCGGCCCTGCCCCCGGAGGAGGTGCGCGCCCTGGCCGACCGGGCCGCCGGGGTGATGGAGAGCCTGGGCTACGACCACCTTGGCACCCTGGAGACCCTGTATCACCCTGAAACCGGCTTCGCCTTTCTGGAGGTCAACCCCCGGCTCCAGGTGGAACACGGGGTCACGGAAGAAGTGACCGGGCTGGACCTGGCCGCGGCCCAGATCCGCCTGGCCGCCGGCCTGCCCCTGGACGAGGCCCTGCCCGGCCGGCCGGAAGCCCCCCGGGGCCACGCGGT
>JAITBV010000276.1 GCA_031283395.1 Candidatus Adiutrix sp. | reverse complement strand
GTGGAAATAAACCCCGGGCCGGAAGAGCCGGAGGATGACCCGCCCTTTATGAACATAGGCCGGGCCTGGGGCGATGAGATCCATCTCAGCGGTCCCCTGATCGCCGACCCTGATCTGTTGGCATCGATCCTGTCCGTAAGCTGGTATCTGCCTGGGGAGGAATCGGCCGAAGCGGCCCGGCCAGTGGATTTGGCCGAGGCGGGACGTTTTCTGACCATCCTGGAGCGGCCGCCGGCCGAACCCGGCTGGCGGTGGCGCTATCTTTTGGAATCCAGCCGCCCGGCCCGGGAAACCAGGTTTTTTGAAGGCGGGTTCCTGCCGCCCCTCAAGGCCTCGGACCTGACCCTCCACCTGGTCCATCTCATAAATTTCAACTACGACGGCTATATCCTGGCCGGGATGGACTTTGGCCACCGCCCGGCCTCCTATATCGAGGCCGAATGGAGCCACCCGACCCTGGAATCGGCCGGATTCCTGGAAGACGGCCGCTGCTAGCTTGAATTAGTATTTATTTTAAGATATGCTGAAATGACCAGCTTAGATTTGGCTGAGATGAGATAAGGAGGTTGGCATGGAAGCCTATCAAGGCTATACCGAAAACGGCAAAATCATCCCGTTAGCTGACCAGGCCATTCCAGATGGTCGCCGGGCCATTATTACGATTCTGGACGAACCAATGGTCGCACAATCCAGGCTGGAGCGCCAAAAAAAAGCTCTTCTGGCCCTGGAACAAGGACTGGCGGACTGCGACGAGCCTTTGCCGCCTGAATTTGATGAAATACTCGCCAAGCGGGTTAACCTGACGCGAAAACTTGATCTATGAAGACATTCGCCCTGGATTCCAATATCCTTATCCTACATCCTGAAAAAAGATGAAAAGGTTATTTCCAGATTACATTCTGTTTTATAACCCGGGGGCCGGCTCGGCCTCCATCAGGCCCCAGGGGTTATCAGGCGGGCTTAAAGTAACGGGGATAAGCGGGGGCACTTTCAGGCCGGGGGGCAGGAGAGCGGTCAAATAATTGCCGGTCAAGACCTTCAGGCGGCCGCTGGCCGGGTGGGGCCGGTTTTCCACCAGCCCGGCCTGGACCGTCCCCCAATTCCGCCGGGCGAAATCCAGGCGGGCCAGTTGGTCCGCCTTTTTCAATTCGACCGCCCGGCGGCGCTTGATATGTTCCGGCACCTGGTCGGGCCGGGCCGCGGCGGGGGTTCCGGGCCTGGGGGAATAGGGAAAGATGTGAAAATAACTCACGGAGAGATTGGCCAAAAGGTCCAGGGTGGCCTGAAAATCAGAGTCGGTTTCCCCCGGGAAACCGGCCATCACGTCCGTTCCCACGGCGGCCAGGGGCCAGGCCCGGTTGAGCTTTTCCACCAGACGCCGGAAATCGGCCGCCCGGTAAGGGCGTCCCATGAGTTCCAGCACCCGGTCGCTGCCGCTCTGGAGGGGCAAGTGGAAGTGGGGGGCCAGCCAGTCATACATTTCAAAGGCGGCCAGGAGTTCGTCATCCGCTTCCAGGGGCTCAAGGGAGCTTAAGCACAGAAGGAAAAAAGCCGCGTCCGGTTCCAGCTCCGCGGCCAGGACGTGCAACAGTTCGGCCAGGGTATAGGGCTGGTCCAGATCCCGACCCCAGCACCCCAGGTGGATGCCGCAGAGGGCCACCTCGGCCACCCCCCGTTCCAGGTAGGACCTAAGGCCGGCCAAGACCGCCTCCAGCCCCAGGCTGCGGGAGGGCCCCCGGGCTCGGGGCACGGCGCAATAGGCGCAGCCGGCCGAACAGCCGTCCTGGATCTTATAAAAGGCCCGGGTGCGCTCGGAAAGCGGGGCGGTGAAATCCGCGGCCGCCTCCAAACCCTTGCCAAGGGAAGCCGTACCGCCGGGTGAGCCCTTGGAACCTTCCAGAAGACTGGCCAGGCGGCTCTTATCCGCCTGGCCCAGCACCAAATCGACCTGGCCGGCGGCGGTCAAAAGCTCGGGGTCAGCCTCGGCCAGGCAGCCCGTGACCACCAGGCGGGCGGCCGGGGCCAGACGCCGAAGACGCCGGATCAGGCTCAAGGCCTCCTGGTCGGCCTTTTGGGTCACGGTGCAGGTGTTCAAAACCACCAGGTCCGCCCCGGACGGCCCGGCCGCCACTTCGTAGCCGGCGGCCCGGAGGCTCTCGGCCATGGCGGCCGAGTCGAACTGGTTGACCTTGCAGCCCAAGGTCAACACCGCGGCCCTAGGTTTAACGCCCATCTAAAGCCTTTACAGCCTGAACGCCCCCTAAGATTGAATTAGCTGGATGAAGCTGTCCACCGTCAGGCTGGCGCCGCCGACCAGGGCGCCGTCGATGTCCGGCTGGGCCATGAGTTGGGTAGCGTTGTCGGGCCTGACCGAGCCGCCGTAGAGCAGGCGCGTGGCCCCGGCGACCGCCGGGGAAATTTTCTCCGCCAGCCATTTGCGGATGAAGGCGTGGGCCTCCTGGGCCATTTCCGGGGTGGCTGTCTTGCCCGTGCCGATGGCCCAGACC
>JAITBV010000023.1 GCA_031283395.1 Candidatus Adiutrix sp. | reverse complement strand
GGTCGCGCCCAGGAGGGTGCGGAAGGGCCGGATCAGGAGGCCCAGGGCCGATTGAGGGTCGTTTTTCTGCTCAATGCTCACCAGGAGCACCTGCAGTTCCTCCACGGCCGCGGTGAACTGGGCTTTCATTTTTTCCACCGACAGCCCGGAGGGCGGGGGAGGGGCCAGGTCCTGGCGCTTCTCCTCGCGGTCTTCCTCTTCTTCCGGGGCCGGCTCGGTTTCGATCTCGGCCCAGAAGCCGGGGGCGTCGGCCAGCTTGGCCAGGTTCGCCTCGAAGGCCGCCAAATCGCCCTTGAAGGGGGCCTTGACCGGCAGCGAGCGGGCCAGTTCGTCCAGGGTGGTCAGGCCGGCGCTCATTTGGGCCAGGACCTGGTCCGCCCTGGACACCTGGCCCCGCAGAACGGCCTTGAGGCCCTCGCTCAGCGCGTCCAGCACCCGGCCCGGAAGCTCGGACCCCAGGGGCGCGAAGCCCTCGCCCAAGGCCTCCAAACGGCCCAGGAGCCCGCTGACCTCCACCAGATTGTCCGGGGAGGCCATCACCAGGTCCAGCCCGAGGGCGTTTAAGACCGACTCAACTTTTTCCAGGTCGAAAGCCATGTCTGCCTTTCGGCGCCGCGTTCGCCAAGGGTTAAGGGTTGTTCCTTATTCCCCGATCCCGTCGGTCAATAACAGGTTTCGCCAGCGGGCCAGGCGCCGGGCTTCGCTGAGGATCAGTTTGGTCACCGCCTCCAGGTAGTCCGGGGTCCTGGGGAAATAATCGACCAGGCCGGCGGTGAGGGCTTCGACCATGCCCGTGATGGTGGGGTGGGCCGAGAAGCCGACGAGGCGCACCAGGGGAGAGCGTTTTGTAAATTCCTGGCCCAGGTTCTGGTCGATCAGGAGGGCGGAATCGGCCACCACGAAGTGAGCGTGGGTTTTTTTCAGGGCGGCCAGGGCCAGGCTGGCGTTTTCAGCCGGGAAGACCGTGAGCCCGGCCTCGGTCAAGAGGCCGGCCAGCGGCTCCATCAACTCCTTGTCCCGGCCCACAATGATCACTTTCATAAAGCCCAGGTCTCCAAGCCGCCTGTTTTCAGCGGTTTCCCTCATTTTGAATAGATTATATTAGCATTTTCAGGCCGCTTTGTAAAGAAAAGGCCGTTTTCGCCCAAGAGCGCGCCCCGCAAGGCGGAAAGGCCTGGTTTCCGGGCCGGGCCGTATCTGGTTCCAGGGCCGGCCTTCCGCCGGTTCAGCAAGCCTGTGGCCTGGCCGCCCTGAACAAGAAGGTTGACATATCCGGGCCGGCGGTGGCATGATAAGTAATTCTAGATAGCTTTTGGTCGGCCGGAGTCAATTCATGAAGATTTTGGAATTCAAGCGTTACTCGGTTCTGGACGAGGTCTTGGAAGCCCTGACCAAGCCCTCCGAAGACCAGTTGGAGGAAGCCCTGGTCATCGGCCGCCGCCGTTCCGGCGCCCGCTTCTCCTTTATGACCAGCACCGACAACGTCCCGGAACTCATCGGCTACCTGGAGGCCATCAAGACGGATCTGACCATGGAAATGATCTGCCAGGCCGAACGCGACAGCGAGTCCGATTGAACCTTATGGACCTGAGCCTTTCCAATTTTTTCCGGGTCAACAAGGTCTTCATCATCTGGACGGCCTTCGCCGGGCTTTTGTATCTTTTCCGGGATATGTTCGGCCTGGTCTTCATCACCTTCGTGATGTGTTTCGTCACCCACGGCCTGACCAGCAGCCGCCGTTTTCGCGGCCACCTTCACCGCCGTTTCCTGGTGGCCCTGATCTATCTTCTCTTTCTCCTTCTGGTGGTCTCCTTCATCGTCTTTCTGGTCCCCCGGCTGCTGGCCGAGGCCAGAAACTTCACCAACCAGCTCCCGGCCACCCTCCAGACTATCGAAGCCTGGCTCATCGCCCAGATGCCCGAAGGCTCCGGCCTGGAGCCGGTGGTGGACCGCATCCGCCTGATGCTGACCCCGGAGCAGCTCATAATCCGGGCCTGGGCCGTGGGCTGGGGGGCCGTGGAAAGGAGCTTCCACTACGTCACCTGGTTTTTCCTGAGCCTTCTGTTCAGCTTCCTCATCATGCTGGACCTGCCCCGCCTGACCCGGAGCATCCGGGAACTGCGCTTCACCCGGGCCTCCCTGGTTTACGAGGAGACGGTGGACAGCGTCATCCTGTTCGCCAAGGTGGTGGGGGAGAATTTCCGGGCCCAGATACTCATCTCCGCCATCAACACGGTCCTGACCTCCATCGGGCTCCAGGTCCTGGGCGTGGGGGGCGCGGTATTGTTGAGCACTCTGGTCTTCTTCTGCGGCCTCATTCCCGTCCTGGGGGTTTTCATATCCTCCGTCCCCATCGTGCTCATGGCCGTCAACACCGGGGGCGTGACCCTGGGGATCTGGGCCGTGGTCATGATCACCCTCATCCATATGCTTGAGGCCTATATCCTCAACCCCCGCATCGTCTCCCGGGTGATGCGCATCAATCCCGTGATGACCCTTCTTATCCTCTATATCGCCCACAGCCTAATCGGCATATGGGGTATGCTCCTGGGCGTGCCCATCGCCGTTTACATCTACCGCCAGTTGATCCTGGGCGGGGCCCGGCGGGAGAACGGCGGCCAGGATGATTTGGCGCCCGCGGCCGCCCCGGAAGCGCGGGAGCCGGCGGTTGAAGGGGGTTAAGGCTTTAGGGCCGGCCGCGGCGTTTTTGGGAGCGCTTCTTTTGGCGCTGCCGGCCATGGAGGGTTCAGCCAAGGAGACCAGGTTGGCAAACTTAAAGATTTTTCTGGGCGACAGCCTGACCGAGGGCCATGACTGGGCCCGGGCCTTCCCCCCCGCGGTCAACCTCGGTTTCGGCGGCGACACCTGCGGCGGGGTCTGGGCCCGCCTGGGCGAGGTCGTGGGCCTGGACCCGGACGAGATATTCCTCCAGATAGGCATCAATGATTTTCTCCGGGGCGCCCCGCCCGAGGAGATCCTGGCCGGACACCTGCGCATCTGGGGCGAGCTGGCCGACCGTCTGCCCCGGGCCCGCCTCCGGGTCGTTTCCATGCTGCCCTACCTGGAGGCCTCCCTGCCGGGCCTGCCGCCCAACCGGGAACTTATCCTGCTCAATGCGGCCCTGGCCGAAGAGGCCGGCCGGCGGGGCTTGGTCTTCATCGACCTCTTCCGCGACCTGGCCGACGAGGATAACCAGTTGCGCCTGGACTGTACCAGCGACGGGCTCCACCTGACCCCCCTGGCTTACAAGATATGGGCCGATAAGTTGAAGGATATTATGGGAGGCCCGTCTTGACCGCCGCCTTCCTGGTAGAGGGCCGCCGGGTGCTGGGCCTGGAATCCGAAGCCCTGGCCGCCCTGGCCCTGGCCCTGGATGAAAATTTCGGCCGGGCCGCCGGGCTTATCCTGGAGCTTTCCGGGCGGGTGGCCGTCACGGGCATGGGCAAGAGCGGCCACGTGGCCCGCAAGGTGGCCGCCACCCTGGCCTCCACCGGCACCCCGGCCTATTTCGTCCACCCGGCCGAGGCCAACCACGGCGACTTGGGCATGATCTCGGCCCAGGATGCCGTCCTGGCCTTTTCCAACTCCGGGGAGACCGAGGAACTCCACGGCGTCCTGGCTTTCTGCGCCCGCCACCTGGTCCCGGTGATCGGCGTAAGTTCCCGGCCCGAGAGCTTTCTGGCCTCGCGGTCCCAGGTTTTTCTGCGCCTGCCGGACCTGCCGGAGGCCTGCCCCAACGGCTGCGCCCCCACCACTTCCACCACCATGATGATGGCCCTGGGCGACGCTCTGGCCCTGGCTTTACTCACGGCCCGGGGCTTCACCCCGGAAAATTTTCAGCAATACCACCCCGGCGGGGCCCTGGGCCGCCGGCTGCTCCGGGCCGCCGACATCATGCACCAGGGGCCGAACCTGCCCCTGGTGGGCCTTTCCGCCCCGGCCCCCGAGGTTCTCCTGACCATCACCGGCAAGGCCTTCGGCTGTACGGCCGTGGTCGAGGCGGAAGGACGCCTGGCCGGCATCATCACCGACGGCGACCTTAGGCGTCACCTGGGCCCGGACTTCCTGGGTCTGACCGCGGCCGAACTCATGACCCCCGGCCCGGTGACCGTGGACGCCGGCATCCCGGCGGCCGAGGTGCTGGGCCTGATGCAGCGCCGCTCCATCACCTGCGTCTTCGTTCTGGCCCCCGCCACCGGCCGCCCGGCCGGCATCATCCACATCCACGACTGCCTGCGGGCCGGCCTCCAGTAACCCCCGGGGCTCAGACCAAAACCCGGCTAAACTAAAAGCCCCTAAACCGCAAGTAATCCGTATTGACTTTTTCTTGGCCTTATGGTGTAATTCCATATAGGTACTTTCAATACCTTGATGCGGTCGCACGCCCGTAGCCGTGTTTTTTTAGTTTTATAGAAACTGGCACGGCCGGGTGTGGACTGAATAAAATACCATTCGGAAATATGTCCGCAGTTCATCAAGCTGTTGAAAGCACCCGGCCTCTATAAATTTAGAGGCCATCCAGTTGAATCTGGACGGTGCTCATGCCGGCCTTTTTCCACAAGCCTCTCGCCAACCAATACCCCTTTCCCATCACAATCAAGCCTTTCAAGCGTCTGTTAGTCAGGCGTTTTTTTACTATTTCCTATTTCGGAGGCGCGCCATGAAAAAAGTGTCTATTCTGGCTTTTATAGCCGGAACCCTATTCGTTACGGCTTGTGGTAACAGCGGGTCAGAATTCGTCGGTTATTGGCTAGTACCATGTAACGATTAAAATTGAAAAATTTTTGGTATTAATATATAGTGGTGCCACCAACGAATACCTGGGAGGCGCCATGACAACGAAATATTCAGTGATGCTAAGCTCTGATG
>JAITBV010000152.1 GCA_031283395.1 Candidatus Adiutrix sp. | reverse complement strand
CTCTGCCGTTTCAGGCCGGCTTAGGGCCGGGAGCGAATTGATGTTGACCGCCGATTTTCATGTCCACACGCTCATGAGCGGCCACGCCTTCTGTTCATTCAATGAATGTGTCGCCGCCGCGGCGGCCAAAGGCCTGACCGTCCTGGGCCTCACCGACCACGGGCCAGCCTTGGAAAGAGCACCTTACGAAGGCTATTTTTCAATGGCTCCCCGGGTGCCTCGTCATTTTCTGCCGGTGAGGGTCCTGTTCGGCTGCGAGACCAATATCCTGGATATTGACGGGACGCTGGATCTGCCTAAACGGACCCTGGATCGGCTTGACCTGGTCCTGGCCCAGGTCCACCACCGCACCCCATATGCCGGCCGAACGGAAAAAGACCACACCACGGCCCTGATCAACGCTCTGAAAAAGAATACGGTCCACATTATCTCCCACCTCTTCCGGCCGGATTTCCCCGTGGACTTGGAGGAGGTGTTGCCCGTGGCCATAGACCGGGGGGTGCTGATCGAGATAAATAAGAGCCTGATTCTGGACGCCATAAGCCGCGTAGCCTCGGCCCCGGCCCGGCTTATCCTGGATCGGACCGCCGCGGCGATCGAATTTTTGCAGGCCCGGGACGAAGGTTATGTGCTGAACAGCGATGCCCACCACACCCTGGAGATAGGCGTTTCCAACGAAGAGATTGATTTGATGGGCCGGCACCTGCCCTTGGAAAGGCGTTACATTTATAATGACCGGTTGGATCTTCTAGCCGACCGCATCCCGGCCCTGGGCGATTCTTAGGTTTATTTTTTCCGTTCGCCCGAAGGGGTCGGGCCGGGCTTGGCTTTGAGGGCATGCGGGGAGTCACCCCACTGGCCTAGACCCACTTCTTCGCCTATGGCCCTCACCCTTTCCGTCAGGCTGTCGCGGATTTTTCCCTCGTCGTCTTCAACTCCGGGCTTGTTATCATAGAGCAGATACTTGGTCTTATATTCCCCCGCGGTGATAATGGGCATGAGAATGTTGCCCCCGGCCTTTAACCCCAGTTCCCGGCCTGAAGGGTCCAGAGCCTGGAGGGCTGTCGTGGAGGCTATGTTGACGTTTTTAAGATAGAGCCGGGTCATAGCAATCATCTTAAGGCCCATGGTCATGCGCCGCTTTATATCTTCCGGCCCGTTCTGGCCTTTCTCCATTACTTCCCGCCCGGTCGGCGTGTCCTGGTGGACGACATAGGGGCCCATGCCGATCATGTCGGCGTCTATCCTTTCAAAAAAGAGAATGTCGTCGGCCAGGTCCTCCTCGGTCTGGCCCGGCAGGCCGATCATCACCCCGGTGCCCAACTGGTAGCCCAGCCTCTTTAAGGCTTTGATCCGGTCGATCCTGGTCTCGTAACTGTGGACGGCATTGTCCGGGTGCATTTTTTTATACAATGCCGGGTTGGAGGCCTCGATGCGCAAGAGATAACGGTGGGCGCCGAGGTCATACCATTTCCGATAGATCTCGTCGGTCTGCTCCCCCAGGCTTAGGGTAACGCCCAAGCGCCCCCCCCCGATTTTTTTGATCTCCACCAATAGGTCGTCAATGAATTCCACGAAGGCCGGGTCGTTGCGTTCGCCGCTTTGCAAAGTCACGGAGCCGTATTGATTGTCGTAGGCCCATTGGGCCATGCCCAGAACTTCCTCTCTGGTCATATCAAAACGTTCCACCCGGTCGTTGCCGGCCCGGATGCCGCAGTAAAAGCAGTTCTTGCGGCAGCGGTTGGAGATTTCCAACAGGCCCCGGAAATAGGCCTTGCGGCCTATTTCCCTAACCTTCACCTCGTAGGCCGCCTCAAAAAGTCGGGCCAAGTCCCCGTCATAGGTCAATTTAAGGCCGTAGATCAGGTCGTCACGGGTCAGTTTGTCCTTTTTTAAAATTTGCTCCAGCGTCATTAGCGGCTCCAGTTTTTATTTATCAAGCGGTCGGGGGATCGGTCAGCCGCTCCGGAGCGGCTAGGGTTTCGTTGAGGCTACCGGTGCGGTAACCCTGGAGGTCCAAGGCGGTGTAGGCAAAGCCCAAGCCGGCCAGTTTTTCAGCCACCAGTCGGCGGCGCTCCGGGGAGGCCAGGAGGTCCAAGCCGGCTTCATCGGCCTCTATGCGGGCCAAGCGGCCCTGGTCGTGACAGCGCACCCGCACCTGTCGACAACCTAAGGACAGGAGAAAAACCTCGGCCGCATCCACTTTTTTCAAGCCTTCCGGGGTGATGGGCTCTCCGTAAGGGAAACGGGAGGCCAGGCAGGCGAAGGAGGGTTTGTCCCAAGTGGGAAGCCCTCTCTCCCTGGACAGAGCCCGGATATCGTTTTTGGTCAGGCCGGCCTCGCGCAAAGGGCTCAAGACGCCCAGTTCCCGGATGGCTGTAAGCCCCGGCCGAAAATCGCCATCGTCATCAAGATTGGAGGCTTCCATTACCGCCGAAAGGCCCCGGGCCTCGGCCGTTTTTATTATTTTGGCGAAAAGTCCATTTTTGCATAAGTAGCAGCGGTTGACGGGGTTGGCGGTGAAACCGGGCGCTTCCAGTTCTTTGGAATCTATTTCCAGGTGGATGATTCCGTGTTCCCGGGTGAAGCGGCGGGCGGCCTGAAGTTCCCGTTCGGGGAAACTTAGGGAGCGGCCGGTGACGGCTGCCACCTTGTCGCCCAGGACTTCGCTGGTGACCTTCAGGAGAAAGGTGGAATCCACCCCGCCCGAAAAGGCCACCGCCGCGCTTTTCAGGCCGCGTAAAATTTCTTTCAACCGGGTTTCTTTTTCCGCCATGGTCGTCATGGACAACTCGATTTAAGGATGATGCCGCCGCCCACCACCAGATCGTCCTGATAAAAGACCGCGGCCTGTCCCGGAGTTACGGCCTTGCGCGGTGTTTCAAACTTGACCAAAAGGCCGTCCGGGTGGGGTTCGATTATTGACGGCTCGGCTGGTGAATTGTAGCGTATTTTCACCTGGGCCGCCAGAGGCCGGTCCAGAACATCCTCCGAAATCAGGTTGACTTCCCCCACCAAGGCTGAAGAATTGAACAATTCTTCTTCCGGGCCGAGCCGGACCGTGTTGTCGGCCGGGTCAAGTCCGGTCACATATTGGGGGCGGCCGAAACTGCCCAGGCCCCGACGCTGGCCGATGGTATAGCGGATCAGGCCACGATGCCGCCCCAGAACCTGGCCTTCCCGGTCGATGAAATCTCCGGGCGGGGCGGCCAGGCCCAGAGTTTTTTCCAAAAAAGCGGCGTAATCGCCATCAGGTATAAAACAGATGTCCTGGCTGTCGGGTTTGTCGGCGTTGCCCAAGCCCCGAGCCGAGGCCAATGCCCGCACCTCGGCCTTGCTCATTTCTCCAAGGGGGAAAATGGTCCGGGCCAGTTGGGCCTGGGTCAGGCCGTAAAGCACATAGCCCTGGTCTTTGGCCTGATCCCGGCCTGTCCTGAGCAGCCAGCGGCCGCGGCGGGAGTCGAATTCGCGGCGGACATAGTGCCCCGTGGCCAGGAAATCGCAACCCATCCGGGCGGCCAGGTCTCCCAGGAGGCTGAATTTAATATGGCGGTTGCAGTCCAGGCAGGGGTTGGGGGTCAAGCCTTGGGCGTAAGCCGCGGCGAAACGGTCGACGACTTCCCGGCGGAACAGGTCCCGGAAATCCGCGGCCTGATGTTCCAGACCTAGGCGGCTGGCCGCTTCCCGCGCATATTCCAAGTCGTCACGGCCTCCACGGGCTGGCCGGTTTGGGCCAGAGTCTTCGTGGGCGAAGAGCTTCATAGTGACCGTGCTGACCTCGTGACCCTCTTCCCGAAGCAGGAGGGCGGCCACGGAACTGTCAACTCCGCCGCTTAAGGCGGCCAGGATCCGGGACAAAGAAGCACCTGCCTTATTTTTCAAACATCGGAGTGGACAGGTACCTTTCACCCGTGTCCGGGAGGATCACCACAATTGTTTTCCCCTTGTTTTCCCCGCGTAAGGCCAGTTGAGTCGCCGCCCAAAGGGCCGCGCCGGAAGATATGCCCACCAGGAGGCCTTCCGTGCGGGCAGCCTCGCGCCCGGCCTGAAAGGCATTTTCGGTTTTTACGGCGATGATTTCATCGATGATTCCGGTATTCAATATTTCCGGCACGAATCCGGCGCCGATGCCTTGGAGTTTATGCGCCCCGGCCCGGCCCTCCGATAGCACGGGCGAATCAAACGGCTCGACCGCGACGATTTTCAAGCCGGGTTTCTTGGATTTCAAATATTCCCCCGTGCCGGTGAGAGTACCTCCCGTGCCGATGCCGGAAACGAAAATGTCAATCTGGCCGCCTGTGCCAGCCCATATTTCGGGACCGGTGGTTTCCCTGTGGATTTGAGGATTGACGGGATTGACGAACTGCCCTGGAATAAAGGAACCCGGTGTCGCCCCGGCCAATTCCTCCGCCTTGGCAATGGCGCCTTTCATCCCTTTGGCCTCTTCGGTCAATATCAACTCCACGCCGTAGGCGGCCAGGAGCCTGCGGCGTTCAACGCTCATCGATTCCGGCATGGTGAGTATGAGGCGATATCCGCGCGCCGCGGCGACGAAGGCCAGCCCCAGGCCCGTGTTGCCGCTGGTCGGTTCAATAATGATGGAACCGGGTTTCAGTTTCCCGCTTTTTTCCGCTTCGTCGATCATGGCCAAAGCGATACGGTCCTTGATGCTGCCGGCCGGATTAAAATATTCCAGCTTGCCGACCACGTCCGCCTCCAAATCAAATTTTTCCGCATACCCGTTCAGGCGGAGCAAAGGGGTCTGGCCGATAAGTTCAGTCAAGCTGTTGGCGATCCTTGACATTTATTCTATCTCCCGATATTAATTAAAAACATATCATGTATTATAAATTTTATGGTCATCATGTCAATGGAAACGGCCATGAAGAAAGCTGTTTTGGGGCAATCGAAAATCAAAGAGGATATAAGTATTTTTTATTGCTTTTCATCCCGGGATATGCTATGTTGAAAAAGTTGAGTGGCTCGGGCCGCTTCTTTTTTTGGCTGTTTTTTTGGCCTTTGGTTTTCGTTGCGGGGGCCTGAAGGGCGGGCGGCGTTGCGGGG
>JAITBV010000145.1 GCA_031283395.1 Candidatus Adiutrix sp. | reverse complement strand
ACGTGGCCTTCGGCCGGCCCGGAGCTCTGGAGGCCGAGGTGATGGCCGCGGCCGTGGCCGCAGGCTTAAGCGAAGATTTGAAAATTTTCCCGGACGGGCTTCAAACCCTGGTGGGGGAGAGAGGTCTGACTCTCTCCGGCGGGCAAAAACAGCGCCTGGCCCTGGCCCGGGCCCTCCTGCCCGACCCGCCTTATCTGATCATGGACGACCCCCTGTCGGCTGTGGACGCGGAGGTCGAAGCCCAGATAATGAGCGGGCTTCTGGCTCTCAGGCGGGGACGGGGCGGGCTCATCATCAGCCACCGCCTCACCAGCCTCCTGGCCGCCGATTGGGTCGTGGTGCTGGAAAAGGGCCGGGTGACAGATCAGGGCACCCCGGCGGAACTCATGAACCGCGATGGCTATTTCCAGCGAGTGCTGGAGTTAGGCGAGGATGTATGAGCGCGGAGCGGGATGATGAGATCCGCCGCCCTTTCCAGGCCGGCGATCTGGCCCTTTTATGGCGGCTTAGGCACCTGGCCCGGGGCACCCGGCGTCTTATAGCCCTGGGCGCGCTTTTCGTCTTGGGGGCCGCCCTGGCCGGCGTGGCCCTGCCCTATGTAACCAGCCTGGTCATTGACGACTACATCGTGCCCGTGGGCCACCGGCTGGAAATTTCGGAATTGCCCCCGACCCTCAAGGACATACTGGAAGACGGCGAAATCATAAAAAACCCCGCGCCCGGAGGGCCGTCCTTCCTCACCCCCAGAGCCCTAGAGAGGCTGGGCGAACGCGAGCGGGAAGACCTTATCCAGGCCGGCTTTCTTAGCCGGGAACGCTTCTACGCCCGGCCGGGCGATCCCGAGGGCCGGCTGGCCGCCCTGGCCGCCAGCCGGCCGGACCTGGTCAGCCGCCAGGGCGGGCTCTACGCCGTGGCGGAAAAAGACCTGGCCGCCCTGCCGGAAACCCTGCTCGCCGCCTGGCGGGCAGCCGATCTGAACGGCCTGGCCCGCCTGGCCCTCCTCTTCGCCGGCCTGATGCTCCTGGGTTACGGCCTGGAATTCGGGCAAAGGGTGGTCCTGGAAGTGGTGGCCCAGCGTCAGGCCCTGGCTCTCAGGCAGGAACTCCTGGCCCATCTTTTCAGCCTCAGCCAGAGCTTCTTCGACGGCCGCCTCACCGGCCGCCTGACTTCCCGGCTCACCAACGATGTCAATAACCTCAGCTCCCTGGCCAAAAACAGCGTCGCCACCGTGGGAGGCGACCTGGTCTCCCTGGCCGTCATCATAGTGGTCATGTTCTCCCTGAGTCCCAAGCTGGCCGGAATCACTGTAGCCTTCACCCCCCTGACCATAATCCTGGCCTCTTATTTCAGCCGCTTGTCCCGGGCCGTGCAACGCGATCTCCGAACCCGCCTGGCCGCCATCAACCAGACCTTCAGCGAGACCCTGGGCGGCATCCTGGTCATACAGGCCTTCCGCCGGGAGGAGATGAACACGGAAATATTCAATGGAATAAACCATGAATACTATCTGGCCGGTATGCGCCAGACCAGGATCCACGCTCTGTTCGTGCCCCTGATCGATGTTTTCGCCTCGGTCATCCTGGCTTTGGTCATCTGGTTCGGCGGAGGCGAGGTTCTGGCCGGCGACCTCAGCCTGGGGGTGGTGGCCGCCTTCATCGGCTATGCCCGCCGCTTTTTCCAACCAATACAGGACCTGGCCGAGAAGCTCAATATCTTTCAATCAGCCTTCGCCTCCTTGGAGCGCCTGACCGACATCCTGGACCAGAACGAACGCCTGGTGGAGCCGGCCCGGCCCCTAGTCCCGGTTCGGCCAGGCGGAACCCTAGCCTTCGAAGGCGTCAATTTCCGCTACCGCCCCGACGGCCCCCTGGTTCTGGCCGACTTAAGCTTCACCATCCGGCGGGGCGAAGCCGTGGCCCTGGTGGGCCAGACGGGCAGCGGCAAAAGTTCCATCATCAACCTCATCCAGCGCAGCTACGACCCGGAATCGGGCCGCATCACCTTCGACGGCCAGCCCTTGAAGGAACTGGACCTGACCCTCCACCGGGCCCGCCTGGGCCTGGTCACTCAGGACGTCTATCTTTACGCCGGCACGGTCCTGGACAATCTGCGCCTGGGCCGCGACCATTTGGGCGATGTGGAACTTACGGCGGCCTGCCGGGCCGTGGGGGCCGACCACTTCATCGAGCGCCTGCCCCGGGGCTATGAGGAACCTTTGGGGGCCGGAGGCCGCCACCTGTCGGCCGGGGAAAGGCAGCTTCTGGCCTGCGCCCGGGCCTTTCTGGAGACCCCGGAAATCATCATTCTGGATGAAGCCACGGCAGCCGTGGACTCGGAGACGGAACAGTTGATCGAAAAAGCCTGCCGCACCCTCTTCGCCGGCCGCAGCTCCATCACCATCGCCCACCGCCTCTCCACCATCCGCCAAGCCGACCGCAT
The DNA here is from genome assembly GCA_031283395.1 of Candidatus Adiutrix sp. The sequence goes on along the minus strand of JAITBV010000145.1, from coordinate 5,883 downwards.
CCTAATCCTCAGCCGGGGGCGCCTGATCGAAGAGGGCGCCCACCGGGAACTCCTGGCTCTGAAAGGCGCCTACTACCGGTTGGCTTTACTTCAAGGGTTGGCCTGAAATCCGCCTCAACCCGCGGCGATGGCCCAAATCAGGAGGGCCAGGACGGCGACCGCGCAAAAAACACCCAAAAATCGCCGCAATCGGTCCCAGAACCGGAAGTTCTTATGGTCCGGAGTCAGAGGGACGGCCTCCCGGGCGGCCTGGGCCAAAAGGGAGCCCAGAACAATCAGGGCCGCGCCCCAGATCATGCGGCCGGTCATTATTTCGCCTAAGAAAATCAGGCCGGCCAGGGCGGCTATGACGCACTGCAAAGGCGAGAGCACGGCCACCGCCGTGGCCGAAAGTTCTCTCTGGGCCATAGCCAGGCAGAGATAACCCACCCCGGCCGAGAGTATGCCCCACATGGTAAAGGGCAGGGTCTTAACGAAAATCTCCCAGGTGGGCATAAGGCCGACGGCGGCGGCCGCGCCGGTCATCATCAGGCCGGCGGCCAGTATTTGACCGAAAGTGAAGAGCCAGGCATTGACCTTAGCCACGAAATGGCCTGAAACCACTATATGGGCGGCCCAGAAGAAATTGGCCGCCATCACCATGCCCGCGGCCGGCCCCAGGCCGGCCGCGGAGCCGCCGGTCAAAAAATAAAGCCCGACCAGACTGACCCCCAGCCCGGCCATGACCTTAGGGCGCGGCACCAAGCCCAGGACCAGGGCCAGGACCGGCACCAGGGAACTGTAAAGGGAAGTGATGAAACTGACCTGGCCGGCGGGCAGCCGGGTCAGGGCGCAGGCCTGGAGAATGGACCCCCAACTGAGGAGGAAACCGGCGAGCAATCCCGCCCAGAGCCAGAGCCGGGGCGAATGCCGGCCGGTATAGGCCAGGATGGCCGGCCGCCGCCGTTGCCTTAAGGCCATCGGCAGAAGGGACAGGGCGCCGAAGAGGAAACGCAGACCGGAAAAGGCCGGGGGCGAAAGTTCCTTAAGGGCCAGCCGGCTGAGAGGATAGGACAGGCCCCAGATTAGGACGGCCAGGCCCATGAGCGAAACGGCTTTGGTTTTAGGGGACACGGTTTTTACCCGGATCGCGGAAATGGCGCTTTTCTTGACCGACAAGCCCTAAAGGCCATAGGCCTGGATCTTGGTTATCAGGGCCCGGCGGCTCAGGCCCAGGGCCGCGGCCGCATGAGTGCGGTTGCCGCCATGAGTCTCCAGGGCCCGGGCGATCATCTGGCGCTCGGCGGCTTCGGTGACTTTCCGGAGCGCGGCTTTCAGGTCCAGCCACTCCATAGGCAGGCTCAGGTGAAAGCCGACCGCTCCCGGGGGCGCCGGGGCGGCCGGCTCGGCCGGAGCGAAAGGGAAATCCTCCGGGGTGATGGTTTCGCCGTAACTCATGACCGCGCTCTGCTCAATGACGTTGCGCAGAGCCCGGACATTACCGGTCCATTTCTGCTCCAAGAGGAGACGCACAGCCGCGGGCGAGACCTTTTTGGGCCCGAGGCCGTTTTTTTCCACCGCCTGTTTGAGAAAGAGGCCAACCAGAAATGGGATATCCTCGGGCCGTTCCCTTAAAGGCGGCATCCTGAGGTTGATGACATTCAGACGGTAGTAGAGATCCTCCCGGAAACGACCGGCCTGGACCTCCTCGGCCAGATCTTTGTTGGTGGCGGCCACCACCCTCAGATCGACCTTCTTGGCCGACAGTTCCCCGACCCGCCGCACTTCCTCCTCCGGAAGGGTCCGAAGTAGCTTGACCTGCATATCCAGGGGCAGATCGGCCACTTCGTCCAGAAAAAGAGTGCCGCCGTCGGCTTCGGCGATGAGGCCCTTTTTGGCCTGGTCGGCCCCGGTGAAGGCCCCCTTGACATGACCGAAAAATTCGCTCTCCATCAGGCTCTGGGGGATGGCCCCGCAGTTGACCGGGACAAAGGGCTTTTCCCGGCGGGGGCCGTTGAGGTGCAAGGAGCGGGCGGCCAGTTCCTTGCCGGTGCCGCTTTCACCGCTGATGAGCACCGTGGCCCGGGTTTCAGCCACCTTGGCGATGAGGTCGAAGACTTTGCGCATGGCCGGGCTGTGGCCCAGAAAGACCGAAAGGTCGAAGCGATCCTTGATCTCTTTTTTCAGGCGGCGGTTTTCATCCAGGAGACGGCCGCGCTCCAGGGCCTTTTCCAGGATGAGGATGAGTTCATCCTCCTTAAAAGGCTTGGCCACATAATCATAGGCCCCGGCCTTCATGGCCGAGATGGCCGTATCCACGGAAGCGAAGGCTGTGACCATCACCACCACCAATTCGGGGTGGTCTGCCTTGAGGTGGGCCAGTAGCTCCAGGCCGTCCATGCCCGGCATCTTCATGTCGGTGAAGACCGCATCGAAACTCTCCCGGCCGATGAGGGCCAGGGCCTCTTCGCCGGAAGCAGCGGTCCGGCAATGGTAACCGTGCTTACCGAGCATGATGGACATGATCTTGCGGATATGTTCTTCGTCATCGACGACCAGGATTCTCTGGGTCATGGACGGCTCTCCCGGCCCGCTGGCGGGCTCTCCGGCAGGCGGACGATGAAGGTGGCGCCCCGGCCGGGCTGGCTTTGGACCTCGATGCGCCCCTGGCAGCCGTCCACCAGCCGCTGACAGATGGACAGCCCCAGGCCGGTGCCTTCGCCGGGGTTCTTGGTGGTGAAAAAGGGATCGAACAGCCGGCCGGCTATATCCATCGGGATGCCCGGGCCGGTGTCGGTAAAACTTACAGTCACCCAGCCAGGCCGTCGGCCCAGGGCGACTTCGAAGCGGCCCCGGCCGCCCATGGCCTGGGCCGCATTCAGGGCGATGATGACGGTTATCTGGGTCAGGTGGTCCGGGTCCAGGCTCACCAGGTGGGGCCCGTGATCCGGGTCCAGGTCCAAAACGACCTCCACCTGGCGGAAAATCTTCTGCGCCCGGATCATGTTCAAGGTCCGGGGGAGGGTTTCGGCCAGGTCCAACTCGGCGGCCAGGCCGCTGGAAGGGCGGGAATAATCCAAGAGTTCCCGCAAAATCTTCTGGATACGGCCGGTCTGGTTGAGAATGGCCCCCAGGTATTCCCGGCGTTCGGCCTCCGATTCCGCCCCGGCCTCCAGGATTTGGGCGTAGCCGGAGATGGCCGACAGGGGGTTGCCGACCTCGTGGGCCACGCCGGCGGCCAAAAGGCCGATGGAGGCCAGCTTTTCCGAATGGATCAACTGCCGTTCCAGTTGCCGGTGTTCGGTCAAATCCGTGGCCAGCACCATCCAGGAGGTGTGAGCCTCATCCGGGCCGCCCTCCTCCGGCCCGTCGGCTTCGTATCGGCCCTCCACTTGGGAGGTGGAGAGAAGCACGTCCATTTTCCGGCCGGCCGCATCTGTCAGCACCGCCTCGAAAATTTGGTCCGTCGGGGGCGGGTCGCCGGCCCGCCAGCCGGGCAGGCTGTCCGGTTCGGTCAGGAATTTTCGGAACTCCCGGCCGGTCAGGGTCTCCTTGGGCCAGCCCCACTGAGCCGCCTTGCGGTTGGCGTAGGTGATGAGACCACGGCGGTCCAGAGTGAAGATAGCGTCGTTGGCCGTTTCCAGGAGGCGGGAAAGATAGCCGGAGGCCCGCCGGGCCCGGCCCTCGGATTCCACCAGCCGGAGGTTGACCCGGGTCAGGTCATCGAAAAGCAGCACATTGGCCAGGGCCGAACCAGCCTGGTCGCCCATGATGGCCAGCACCCGTTCATCATCGGGAGTGAAGGGACGGCTCTCGGGCCGCGACAGGACCAGTAGCCCCAGAAGCCGGTCGGGCACCCGGAGGGGCAGAAAGACCAGGGACCGGGCCTGATCTCCGGGGCGGTTCAGGGGGTCGTATTCCGGGGCGGCGCTCAGGATGGTCAGGGGCGCGGCGGGAACGCCGGTCCGGTCCCGTTCGCCGGGCAGGTCCAGGGACCAGGGCTCGGATCTGGCCAGGTCGAAATAGGTGAATATCTCCTGGTCGGCCCAGTAGGCCGCCCGGATCAGAAGCCTGCCCCGGTCCGGTTCCGCCTCTTCCCCGGTCAGCATCAGGGTCAGGCGGTCAATGGCCGCTTCCTGGGCCACGTTTTCCAGGAGGGTGCGGGCCAGGGCCTCCAACTCCCGGGTCGAACGCAGGGCATCGCCCAGGCGCCGCACCAGGGACAATTCCTCCAGCTTCTGGTCGTATTGGCGGTATATCTCGGCCAGGGTGCTTTTATAGATGTCGAGCTTGCTTTCCAGCTCCTTGAGCCGGACCAGCTCGGGCGAGGCTGAAACAGGCATCATGTCTTAAAAAAAATCGTGGAGAGAAATAGTTTCTTCGCGTCCCGGGCCGACCGAAACAAAGGCCGGAGGGATGCCGCACAATTCGCTCAAGCGGTCAAGATAGCCCCTGGCCCCGGCCGGCAGATCGGCCAGCTTCCGAGCCCCGCTCAGGTCTCCTTCAAATCCGGGCAAAGTTTCATAGACCGGCCGGCAGCGACCGGCGGCCCGGATATCGGCCGGAAAGAAATCAATTTTCTCCCCGTCCAGAAGATAGTGGGTGGCGATTTTGAGTTCCGGCAGCCCGGACAGAACATCGAGCTTGGTGACGGCCAGATGATCCGCCCCGCAGAGAGTCAAGGAATGCCGTACCACCACTGCGTCCAGCCACCCGCAGCGGCGCGGCCGGCCGGTGGTGGTGCCGAATTCGGCGCCTTTTTCCCGGAGCCGGAGGCCCAGGTCGTTTTCCTGTTCCGTGGGGAAGGGTCCGGCCCCCACCCGGGTGGAATAGGCCTTGACCAGGGCCAGGACATTGCCGATTAATTTCGGGGCCAGACCGGCCCCCACGGCCACCGCGCCGGACAGGGGGTTGGAACTTGTGACAAACGGGTAGCTGCCGTGGTCCAAGTCCAACTGCACGGCCTGGGCGCCTTCAAAAAGAAGCTTGTCGCCCCGGACCAGGGCCGACTGGAGAGCCCGCCAGGTGTCTCCTATATATGGCGTAAGACGACGCTGCCAGAGCCCGGCCCGGGCCGCCAGGTCGTCCAAGGCGCAGGGCTGAAGCCCGTAAAGCCCGCTTAAAAGGTGGTTCTTCTCCGCCAAAGCCAGGGCCGCCTGGTCGCGAAAAAAATCCAGGTCGCGCAAATCGCCCAGGCGCAGGCCTATGCGGGCGGCCTTGTCCTCGTAGGCCGGCCCTATGCCCCGCCCGGTGGTGCCTATCCGACCTTCGCCGCGCCGCCCCTCCCGGGCCTGGTCCAAAAGGCGGTGATAGGGCATGATAACGTGGGCCCTTTCACTGACCATGAAATTTTCAGGGGTCAAGGCTACGCCCCGGGCCATAAGATGGTCCATCTCCTCCAAAAGCACGTCCGGGTCAACGACCACCCCGCCGGCGATGAGGGCCTTTTTCCCGGGGTGGAGTATGCCCGATGGCACCAGATGCAGGGCGTAGGTCTCCCCGTCCACCACCAAGGTGTGACCGGCGTTGTTGCCGCCCTGAAAACGCACGACCATATCCGCCTTCTCAGTTAGGATATCGACTATCTTGCCCTTGCCCTCGTCGCCCCACTGGGAACCGATGATCACGACGTTGTTCATCCCGTCATCTCCCGGCCGCCCTCCGGCCCTGTAAAAAATTCGGTCTTTCGCCAACCTGAATCAAATATATCATGTTTCGCGGTCAAAACCAATGGCCTTAAGCGGACGCAAACCCCCGCCCGAGGCGCGGGGATTTGTGCTATCATGGTCACTTGATAACAGCGGAGGGGCCTATGAAGCTTATGTCATGGAACGTCAACGGCCTTAGAGGCATCAGCCGGAAAGACGGCTTCCGGGACTGGTTCGACCGGACCGGGGCCGATTT
>JAITBV010000137.1 GCA_031283395.1 Candidatus Adiutrix sp. | reverse complement strand
GCCCGCAGCAGCCGGCCCCCGCTGTTGATCGCCAAGATAGAAAAGCCCCAGGCCGTGGCCTCCATTGAAGAAATACTGGAAGTGGTGGACGGCATAATGGTGGCCCGGGGGGACTTGGGCGTGGAAATGCCCATCGAGGAAGTGCCGATCACCCAGAAAAAGCTCATCCGCGCGGCCAGGAGCAGGGGCCGGCTGGTCATCACCGCCACCCAGATGCTCGGCTCCATGGTCACCAACCCCCTGCCGAGCCGGGCCGAAGTGACCGACGTGGCCAACGCCATCCTGGACGGCACCGACGCGGTCATGCTGTCCGAGGAGACCGCCGTGGGGCAATACCCGGTGAAGGCGGTGCGTATGCTGGACAAGGTGGCCCGCCAGACCGAACCCATTCTGAACAACAGGGCCTTTCTGCACGAGGATCAATCCCCCCTCATCGACCCGGTGGCCGGTTCCATCACCCGGGCCGTGGCCCTTTTGGCCAACGACCTCAAATCAAAGGCCATCGTGGCCGCCTCCCAGGGCGGCAGCACGGTCCGGCTGGTGGCCCACTTAAGGCAGCCCATTCCGGTGGTGGGCGTGACTTCCAACTCCCTGACCTACCGCCAGATGACCCTGTCCTGGGGGGTCCTGCCGGCCCTCATCCAGCCCTGCGAATCCATTGTCCTTTTGGAACAGTTGGCCAGCGAGTGGATGGTGCGCCACGGCATAGCCTCCAAGGGGGACCGGGTCTTTCTGACTTGCGGTATGCCGCTGCAGACCTCGGGCACCACCAACCTAATAAAGCTCATGGACATAGGTGAATCCACAGGCCAGTAAACGGTCGGCCGGGAACGTAAAAAAGGGGAAGGCCGGCCGGCCTTCCCCTTTTTGTCTGCCTGAAAACCGGCTTACCAGCGGGCCCGCATATGGGTCAGGACAAAAGCCGTGATCTCTTCGGCTTCGGCGAAGAGGCGGCCGCGCTCGCTGACGATGTCGGCGGCGAAAGCGGCATCCTTGATGGCCGGAAGGTTGATGTCCACCGACAGCATGGCCGCGCGGATGGCCGACTCCAAAATAATGGCCGCCACGCCGCAGTCGCTGATGGCGCCCTTGTTGCCGAAGGGGGCCAGCTTGGCCGCCTCCCGCATCAGTTCCAGGCACTGGCGGCAAATCTTCATGGGGGCCAGGGTGGCCTTTTTGACCCCGTCCTCAATGGCCGCCGCCCGGGCTCTCTTCTGTTCCTCGGTGTCCTTGGGCAGCTTGAAGGTCTTCATGTAGGCGTCGAAGGCCTCCACATCTCCCTTGGTGAGCTGCTTGAGGTTTTCAATGCCGTCCATGAAGGCCTTGAGAATGGCCGAATTGGCCGCCTGGTGTTCCTCATAGCCCTTCTTGCCCTCGGTCAGGCTGGCCACCATGGCCCCCATCGAGGCTCCCAGGGTGGCCACCACGGCCGAAACATTGCCGCCGCCGGGGACATGGGAATTGGAGGCGGCTATTTTTAGAAAATCGGTTATGGTCAATGCGTAGAAATCGCTCGGTACATCATGAGTCATGGCGTCAATCTCCTGGCATGGAGGCGGACAAAACCCGCCTGGTTCAGATTAAGCCTTGCAGCTCAACGGCTTTCAAAAGATTCTGCATGATGACGGTGGTGGTCAGGGAGCCCACGCCGCCCGGCACGGGAGTGATGGCCCGGACGATCTGGCTGGCCGCCTCGGTGTCCACATCGCCGCAAAGGCTGCCGTCCGGCAACTGGTTGATGCCGGCGTCAATGACGGTCTGGCCCGGAGCCAGCATATTACCCTGGACCAGCTTGGGAAAGCCGGCCGCGGCCACCACGATCTCCGCGGACTTGACCGCATTGGCCAAATCCACCGTCTTGGTATGGCAGACGGTTATGGTGGCGTCGCGCTTGATGAGGAGGCTGGCCAGGGGGCGGCCCACCGTGTCGCCCCGGCCCACCAGGGTGACCCGCTTGCCCTGAAGGCTCAGGCCGCTGCGCTGGATCAATTCGATACAGGACAGGGGAGTGGCCGGCACCAGGGCCAGGTGTTCCTGGCCGCCCAAAAGGTAGCCGCGGTTGACCGGGTGAACGCCATCCACATCCTTCTTGGGGTCGATGCGGTTCATGACGTTTTCCTTCTGGATCTCCTTGGGCAGGGGCAGTTCCACCAGGATGCCGTGGACGTTCTTGTCCGCGTTCAACAGGTCGACGAGCTTGATGACCTCATCTTCGGTGGTGCTGGCCGGGCGGACATGGAGTTCCACCTTGATGCCCATTTTTTCACCGACTTTTTCCTTGGACTGGGCATAGACCCGGGAAGCTTCGTCATCGCCCACCAGCACCACGGCCAGCTTGGGCACGATACCTCCCATATTCTTGACTCTGGCGGTGATTTCTTCACGCATGGCCGTGGCCACGGGAAGGCCTTTGATGATTTCAGCGGACATAGTTAACTCCTCCATATTAAAGATAAAAATTTTCAGCGTCCCGGTTTTGGTGCCTGTGCTACAATTAAGCCGCCGGCTCCGGACGCCTCGGAACCAAGACGGGGGTTGCGTTTAAGCAGGATGTCACTGATTAATCTAACGTGGCTTTAAACTATACACTATGTTAAAAAAAAATAAAATACCTATTTGGGCCGGACTTCTGGGCCTGTTTCTTCTGGCCGGGCCGGCCGCGGCCCAAGAAATTGCGGATTTTCCGGGCCGCGAGCGGCTGAAGGCGGGGATCTGGCGACTGGCCGGCTTTTTGCCGGACCAGGGGGGGCTCACCCGCTCACTTTCAGTGCCCGGCCCGGACGGAGCCCCCTGGGCCACCGTTTCTCTGACCTTCGGAGAGGCTCTGGACCCCTGGCCGGAAAGCCTGACCATCACGGCGCCTCCCATCACCGTGACCGACCGCCGCCCCTTCGGCGGACCCAATCTCCGCCTCACGGGCCAAGCCTCTGAAAACGCTCCGGAGACCCTGACCCGCCTGACCGAAACCCTGGCCAACCGGCTCCAGGATCGGCCCCGGTTGGAAAGCTTCACCTGGCGGACCGGAGCCCCCGGCTTCGACTGGGCCAGGACCGGGATCATCTACGGCGCCCGCTTCGGGCCCGGCGACCTTTATCTGGCCCGCTTCGACCCGGCTCTCCACCTCTTCAAACCCTACCATGAAAGCGAATTCACCGAGCCTGCCAATTTAAGCGGCTGGGACGAACGTTTCCCTTCGGCTCTAGCCCTCATCAACGGCGGGCAATTCTATCCCGACCGCCGCTATATGGGCCGCCTAAGACGCGACGGCCGGGAAATATCCCCCGACGACCACGCCAGGTGGCGGGGATTTTTGGTCTCCGGCCCCCGGAGCAAAGCTCAAAGGCCGGAGGCGGCCATAATAGACCTGGATAATCAGGAACCCGGCCTGACCCCGGACAACTATCTCAATGTCATGCAGTCCTTCATGCTGCTGGACCGCAGCGGCCGCATCCGGGTCCGCGACACCGCCAACCTGGCGGCCAGGGCAGCGGTGGCCGAGGACCGGGAGGGCCGCCTGATCCTGCTGATGACCCCCGCGGCCATCAGTCTTTACGACCTGGCCCTGGTGCTTAAGAGCCCCAGCCTGGGGCTGGTCAAGGCCCTGAACCTGGACGGAGGGTTTGAAAGCCAGTTTCTCTGGCGCCGGGACGGAGAAACCTTCCAGGTCACCGGGCAATATTCCCTGAGCCCCGGCCGGGCCGTCCATCTGCCCGGCTATCACCCCGCCCTGCCGGCCGTACTGGCCGTGGAGCCTCAGCCCGGTCCGGGGCGGCGTTGACAAAACGGAGCCGGTTTTCTATAATTATAAAATTGCCAAACGCGTTGCTAGCTCAACTAGGCAGAGCAAATGACTCTTAATCATTAGGTTACAGGTTCGATTCCTGTGCAACGCACCAATTAAATCAAGGGGTTAGCGAAGAAAAATCGCTGACCCCTTGAAGCTTTTTGGGGCCTGGGCATCATGTGGGCATCACCAAAAAGAGGGGCCAGGGCAAAAACTGGGGCGGTTGTCCGCCGCCCCCCATAGATTTAAGTGGGAATGTCAGGCCCCGGCCGGTGCTTGAACACTAGGCCGGGGCCGGTTCTCTATTAAGAGCCTTTTTCGCCTTTGCCTTTAAAGACACCATAATGGTGAGCGGGCGGGAGACGCCGCTCTTGCCAGACATGGCCGTGAACGCGGAAATAGCCACGGACCAGAGAAGGCTCATAGAGTTTTCCCAGGGCCCGCTTTTACGTATGAAGCAGGAGAGTTTGTGTGAACGGTAATAAAGGTTCCGTCATTCCGGTGGAAGCCGGAATCCAGGTATTTTTAATGAGATAACACTTAAAAATTTAAGGAGTTACAAAAAATATTTGACAATATCTTGGGGCTGATTATAAAATAAGCACAAAAGGTTGTATCAAAGCGGATTAAGCGGGTTATTAAAGCAGATGTTAAGCCGACCGAAGCAATATACTAAACGCGCCACCGTCAAGGAATACGTCTTGGTGGTTCTGCTCTCCTGTAGCCTTATTGGGATGGGCGGCTGGATTTGGATTGATAATGGTTGGGCCTTCATCCCCGGGGTTTCCGATCCCGCCCAAGCCAGCTTGGAAATGGCCGCTCTGTTTGGTGCTGAGAATGGAGAGGTCCAGATCAAGGCCCCACCTGCCGAGGCCGAGGCGGCCTTGCCTGTGGGCTTGATTGAAGGCAACGGCGATGAGGATGACGACCGGGTGGAACCTTACGCCCCGCCCCCCTTCCTGGCCGTCCGCAGTCAAATACAGGTCGCATTAAAAAAGCCGGCCCAGGTTGACCGGCGGCAAGTGGCTTCATATAAGGATATGGGTCAACTTAAAGTCGCCCCTCCCAGCATCTCACGCATTGAACGCCGCACATTAGCCACTTATAAAGATTTTGGCCATTTGAAGGTCGGCCCCGCCGGCGAGGTAGCTTCAACCATCAGCCGTGCTTCGACTTCAAACCAAGGCCGCTCCAATTCATTTTGGGCGGCCTTGGTGTTTTTGAAGCGGAACGTGATCACGAAAAAAATTTAGATGAAAATAATATTAAAAATTATGCTAAATATTTGCTTAGTCATGCCCGTCATTGTGTGTGTCTTTGTGGTCGCTTCGTTGGATTGCCTGGCGGAGAATAATGAAACATTATGTACAAAACTGACTAAAGCAATACAAAATAGCGACCAATCCATTGTGAGAGAGGTTATCGAGTCCGGTTTTGCCGTCGATACTGAATGTTTAATGCGCTCAAGAAGCTTGGAAACAGAGCATCCTGTCTCTTTAACCCCGCTTATAGCCAGTGTTGAAAGCGGTAACACTTTAATGGTGGAATTACTTTTAAAACTGGGGGCGGATATCAACAAAGCGTTGAAGA
>JAITBV010000089.1 GCA_031283395.1 Candidatus Adiutrix sp. | reverse complement strand
TTCAGGATGCCGCCTTCCTCCAGACCTCCGGCATAGTGAAAGCCTGTTTCAAAGGACCGGCCCCCGCGCTGAAAGCCGCGAGCCAGGGAACCCAGGCGATCGGCATGTTCCAGGAGCAGGACCTCATGGCCCAGGCGGCGAAAAAAAAGAGCCACCCCCATTCCGGCCAAGCCTCCGCCGACTACCAGGGCCCGGGCCACACTCAGCGCCCCGGGACGGCCGGCGGGATCATAAATATAATCCCCCGTTGACCGCCAACACCTGCCCGGTGATGTAAGCGGCGGCCGGCGAGCACAAAAAAGCCACCGCCGCGGCCACTTCCTCCGGACGGCCGGCCCGGCCCAGGGGAATGTGGGGCAGAATGCGCTCCCGGGGCAGGTCCGCGGTCATATCCGTCTCAATCAACCCGGGGGCCACGGCATTGACCGTCACCCCCCGGGAACCGACTTCCCGGGCCAGGGCCCGGGTGGCGCCCATGAGACCGGCCTTGGAGGCGGCGTAATTGACCTGGCCGGCCTGGCCGGCCTGGCCGGAAATGGAGGCCAGGTTGACTATGCGCCCGGCCCGGCGGCGCTGCATGTGAGGCAATACCTTGCGGGTGACCAGGAAGAAGCCGCCCAGGTTCACTTCCAGGACCCGCCCCCAGTCGGCCGGGCTCATCAGGCAGAAGAGTCCGTCTCGGGCCAGGCCGGCGTTGTTGACCAGGGCGTAAGGGACATCCTCGGCCAGGATCTCTTCCAGGGCCCGGTCCACGGCCGCCTCGTCGGCCACGTCAAAAGGGACCACCCGGCAACTGCCGCCGGAAGCCTTTATCTCCGCTTCCACCGAGGCGGCGGCCGAAAGGTTCTCCACGCAGTTTATCCAGACATGAAAACCTTTGGCCGCCAAGGCGCGGGCAATGGCCGCGCCTATGCCCCGGCCGGCCCCGGTCACCAGGGCCCCGGGACGGCGAAGGTTTTCCCCGCTTGACCGGCCTTCAGTCAATAATCCCCCCGGAATGTTCATAACTTATTCAGGAGCAATAATACACGTTTTAGCCCCCTCGGGCAAGCCGGGAGCCTGAAAGCGCGAGCCGGCCTAAAAATTGCCCCCTTGACAAACGGGCCGGAAAGTGCCATCTTTATAAAAAAGGGGCTACTACTCCGGCGTTTCAACATATTCCACAATGAATATGTTCAGCGTTGGTCAAATTTCCCCCGAAACCGTATCTCTGACGCCGAGACGGACAAACTCGAGGCGGAAGGTCAAGCGGCCCAAATTATTATAAAATTGGGATGCGGCGCCTTTCGGGCGCTTTTTTCGTTTCCGCCTTATTTTCAGGAGCATGTTATGGGGAACAGGGTGGCCATAATCGGCCTGATAGTGGAAAAACCCGAAGCCGTGGACCGCATGAACGACATTCTCCATGATTATTCCCAGGCCATCATCGGCCGTATGGGTCTGCCGTACCGCGAGAAGAATGTCAGCATCATCAGCCTGGCCGTGGACGCGCCCCAGAACGTGACCAGCGCCCTGTCCGGGAAGCTGGGACGGCTGGAAGGCGTGACGGTCAAAACAGCCTTCGCCAACGTGTAGGATGGAATTCGGCCTCTGGCCAGGCAAGGAGAAAGATGAACCATGTATGATCCCAAATCATTGAAGGCGGAAGAATTCATCAACCACGACGAGGTGCTGGAAACCCTGGCCTGGGCCGACAAGAACAAGACCAATGCCCAGCTCATCGACTTCATCCTGGACAAGGCCAGGGACCGCAAGGGTCTGAGCCACCGGGAGGCGGCGGTGCTTCTGGACTGCGCGCTGCCGGACAAGAACGAGGAAATCTACGCCCTGGCCCGCCAGATCAAGCTGGATTTCTACAGCAACCGCATCGTCATGTTCGCCCCGCTTTACCTCTCCAACTACTGCGTCAACGGCTGCGTTTACTGCCCCTACCACGGGAGCAACAAGAACATCACCCGCAAGAAGCTGACCCAGGAGGAGATAGTCCGGGAGGTCATGGCGCTCCAGGACATGGGCCACAAGCGCCTGGCCCTGGAAGCCGGCGAGCATCCCAAGATGAACCCCCTGGAATACATCCTGGAATCCATCGGCACCATCTATTCCATCAAGCACAAGAACGGCGACATCCGCCGGGTCAATGTAAATATCGCGGCCACCACCGTGGAGGATTACAAGAGGCTCCGCGACGCGGGCATCGGCACCTACATACTCTTCCAGGAAACCTATCACCGGGAGAGCTACCAAAAGCTCCACCCCTCCGGACCCAAACATGATTACGCCTGGCACACCGAGGCCATGGACCGGGCCATGACCGGCGGAATCGACGACGTGGGCCTGGGGGTGCTGTTCGGCCTGGAACTCTACCGCTACGAATTCGCGGCCCTTTTGATGCACGCCGAACACCTGGAGGCCGCCCACGGCGTGGGGCCGCACACCATCAGCGTGCCCCGCCTCCGCCAGGCCGACAGCGTGGACCCGGACGCCTTTCAGAACGGCATCGACGACGACACCTTCGCCAAGCTGGTGGCGGTCACCCGCATCGCCGTGCCCTATACCGGCATTATTATCAGCACCCGGGAAAGCCAGGCCTGCCGGGAAAAGGTGCTGGCCCTGGGCGTCAGCCAGATTAGCGGCGGCTCCCGCACCTCGGTCGGCGGCTATGTGGAAAAGGAAGCCGAGGATGAAAACTCGGCCCAGTTTGAAGTCAGCGACAACCGCTCCCTGGACGAGGTGGTGAACTGGCTCATGCGCCTGGGCTACATCCCCAGTTTCTGCACGGCCTGCTACAGGGAAGGCCGCACGGGCGACCGCTTCATGAACCTCTTGAAGTCCGGGCAGATGCAGAACTGCTGCCACCCCAACGCCCTGATGACCCTTAAGGAATACCTGGAAGACTACGCCTCGCCGGACACCGTAAAACTGGGCGAAGCCCTCATCAGCCGGGAGCTGGCCAACATCCCCAAGGAAAAAATAAGGTCCAAGGTCAGCGCCATTATAAACGACATCCACGGCGGAGCCCGCGACTTCAGGATTTGAATCCGCACCCATAAATTCCGGCTTTCATTCCGGGCGGGGCCGAAAACGGCTCCGCCCTCTTTTTTGCTCCAAAATCCGGTCTGTGTTATAATAAAAGATTGAATAATCCGCATCGCGAAGGGCGCCCCCATGGCCGAAAAAAACGACTACAAAGACACCCTGAACCTGCCCCAAACCGACTTCCCCATGAAGGCGGGCCTGCCCCAACTGGAGCCGCGCCTCCTGGCCCGCTGGAAGGAAGAGAAGATATATCAAAAATTGCAGGACCACCGCCGGGGCGCCCCGACCTGGGTGCTGCACGACGGCCCCCCCTACGCCAACGGCCGCATCCACATGGGCCACGCCTTAAACAAGATACTCAAGGACATCATCGTCAAATTCAAGACCATGGCCGGCTTTCTCTCGCCCTATGTGCCGGGCTGGGACTGCCACGGCCTGCCGATAGAGCACCAGGTGGACAAGGCCCTGGGCTCGAAGAAGCGGGAACTGAGCCAGGGGGACATCCGCCGCCAGTGCCGGGCCTACGCTGAAAAATTCGTGGCCGTCCAGTCCGAGGAATTCCAGCGCCTGGGCGTCTTCGGCGACTGGGATG
>JAITBV010000171.1 GCA_031283395.1 Candidatus Adiutrix sp. | reverse complement strand
TGAAGTGGGCCGGCCGCTGGATGGGCCCGGAGAGCACGGTGGGAAAGAAGGAAACGAAATTCAGGGCGGTCAGAAAATCCGGCACGGGCCATTCGGGGTGGCGGTAGTGGTCGATGGCCAGGGCCAGGCCCTGGAAGGTGAAAAAGGACAGGCCGATGGGATAGACTATCTCCGGCAGTTCCAGGCGGGCCAGGAGATCGGCCGTTAAGCCCAGCCGTTCCAGGATGTTCAGGCTGAATTCGTAATATTTGAAAAAAAACAGGACGGCGAGACAGAACAGCACGTCCAGGCCCAGGCAGACTCCGCGCCAGAAGGGACGGTGCTCCCGGGCCAGTACGACCACCGTGGTCCAGTTGGCCAGGGCCACGATGAACAATAGCGGCAGGAAACGGGGGGCGCCCAGGCCGTAGAAAGTCAGGTTGGCCAGTAGAAGGAAGGGCGGATAGAGAAGGGGCGAAGCCGAAAGGCGCCAGTTAAGCGCCAGGGCCACCCCTAAAAAAACCGCGAATTCCAAGCTGGTGAAAAACATGGGCCGAATCCGCCGGCGAGAAACAAGCTGGAGGCGGCAGGCGGATTCGAACCGCCGAGTAACGGTTTTGCAGACCGTCGCCTTACCACTTGGCTATGCCGCCTCAAACTGTCAATTTAATTAGTATAAAACATAACCAGGCTAAAGTCAACCTGGGGCCGGAGACCCTGTTTTCGAAACCCCGGGCCGAGGCCCGGGATGTTGACGGAGAGATGGAGGCGCCTGTATAATAAGGTTCGTCCGCGCCGTTTTTTCCGTTCACGCGATAAGGAGCCGCCATGGGGCGCTATGCGATTGTAGGTTTCGGTTGCGCCGGCTACCAGGCCGCCGTCGGCCTCAGGGCCAATGACCAAAAGGCCGAGATACATGTTTTCTCGGAAACTGATGCCCCCCCGGCCAACCCCATGCTGACCACCTGGTACGTCAAAGGCCTGATCCCCCGCGAGCGCCTCTTCCCCTTCGGTTCCCTGGAAGATATTTCCAAAACCCTCAATATTCGCTTTCATGGCGGTCAGCGGGTGGAAGCCTTGCTGGCGGCTGAAAAAAAATTGAAAACCCCGGCGGGGATCACTGAATCTTTTGACGCTATTCTGCTGGCCACCGGAGCGGAAACTTTCGTGCCGCCGGTGCCGGGCATCGATCACCCCCGGGTGGCGCAAATGCGCACCGTGGCCGATGCCGACCGGCTGAAAGACATGCTGGCGGGGAACCGGCCCGGCAAGGCCCTCATCGTCGGGGCCTCCATGACCGGCATAAAGGTGGCGGAAATTTTTGAATCCCTGGGGGCCGATTGCGTCATGGCCGACCAGGCCGAGTGGATTTTTCCCATGGCTGCCTTGGAGCCGATCGGCCGCCGTATAATGGCCCGGCTGCAAGCGCGGGGGGTAGCCATGCGTTTCGGCCTGGCCCTGGAACGGATAATCCCGGCCGAAGATGGACTGACGGCCTGTTTTAAGGGGGGGGAAAACATAAAGGCCGACCTGGTCGCCATGTGCGTGGGGGCCAGGGCCCGGACCGATTTGGCCCGGGAGGCCGGACTGGAGTGCGGGCGGGGCATAAGAGCGGATGCGGCCATGCGCAGCAGCCAGCCGGGGATATATGTGGCCGGCGATTGCTGCGAAGCCGGGGAACTGCAATCCGGGCAGCCCATGGTCATAGGACTATGGGCCAACGCCGCCCTTCAGGGCCGGGTGGCCGGACGGAACATGGCCGGCGGTCGGGTTTGGGGCCCGCCCGGAGTCCTTCAAAATATCAGCCATTTCTTCGGTATGGATTTCATCGGAGTGGGCGGCGTCGACCCCGGAAAGGCGGACATACGAATTTTCGAAAACGACGAATATTTCATAGCCGCCGCCCAAAAGGAAGGCCGGTTGAGCTGCCTGAACATCCTGGGGCCGCCGCACGGCGGGGGGGTTTTAAAAAGCAGAATGCTGAAGGCCCTGGCCGGCCTGAAAAGCGACCAGGCGGGACAGTTCGGCCTCCTGTCCCGCTACGGCCTGCCGCGCGATTTTCTGGCCTTTCTGGACCGGGACTGAAACCAGATCAAGTCGGGGGTCGTCCGCCGGCTTTCAGGCAAAGGAGAAATTATTTATGACCGCCAATATCGACCGTTTGATCAAAGCCAAAATTCCCGGCGAGTCGACCGGCATAAGCGTCAAGCGCAGCTTGTGCGATATTTGCACTCCGGTGCATCACTGCGGGGTGGACGCCTATGTCAAGGACGGCCGAATCATCAAAATTGAAGGGACCTCCGACAATCCGTATAACCAGGGGTTTTTATGCACCAAGGGCCTGTGCAACCGCCAATACGTCTACCGTGAAGACCGCCTTCACCGGCCCCTGAAAAGAGTCGGCGCCAGAGGCGAGAATAAATTCGAGCCCATCAGCTGGGATGACGCTTACGAGGAGATCGCCAGAGGCCTGAACGCGGTCAAGGAAAAATACGGGCCGCACGCCGTGGCCTTTTTTTCAGGCTACTCCAAGTGGTATCGCCCCTTTTTCCAGCGCTTCGCCTTTGCTTTCGGCTCGGTCAACTACGGCACCGACGACAGCGTCTGCAACAACTCCGGGGTGATCGGCCTTAAATGCACCGTGGGGCGGGTGGCCAAGCCGGATATGCGGAATTCCAGGGTTTTTCTGGGCTGGGCCTTCGGGGGCTATTATACGGCCCATATGGCCGCCAGAGGCCTGAAAGCCTTAAAAGACAAAGGCGGCAAAGTCATCATCGTCGACCCGAAAGTCACCCCGGCCGTCAGGAATTTCGCCGACATCCACCTTAAGATCAAAACCGGGACCGATGGAGCCCTGGCCCTGGGCATGGCCAAACTTATCATCGATAACGGCTGGGCGGATCGGGACTACATAAACAACCACACCCACGGCTATGAGGATTTCGTCAGCCTGGTCCAGCCCTACGACCTGGAGACGACCGCCGCCCTGACCGGAGTGGCCCCGGAACTGATTTATGAAGCCACCAGGCTTTTCGCCACCATACACCCCGGCTGCATCAACGATTCCAGCTCGACTGTGGCCCATCATTTCAACGGCTTTCAGAATTACCGGGCCATTGCCTGCCTTCTGGCCCTGACCGGAAATTTTGACGTGGCCGGCGGAAACCTGCCTCTGGTGGACACCTATATTTACCGGCCGGCCGGTTTCGATATGCGGGCCGAGGAATTCTCCCTCGGGCTCAAGCCAGATCATCCTCATATCGGCGCCGGCCGTTTCCCCATCTGGGATGAACTGGTGTCCGAATTCCAGGCGGTCGACCTCTCCCGGCAGATACTGGAAGAAAAGCCCTATCCGGTCAAAGCCCTGTTTGCCCTGGGTATGAACGTCAAAATGTTCGCCGGGACCGACAAGATGATCGAAGCCCTCAAAGCCCTGGATTTTTTTGTGGACAGCGACCTGTTCAGCACCGACACCACCCGCTGGGCCGATATCGTCCTCCCGGCCTGTTCCTCGTTTGAACGGACCGACCTGAAGGTTTACCCGGGCGGCTACGCCTTCCTGACCAAGCCGGTTATCCCGCCTCTGTATGAATCGAAGTCGGATGTCGAGGTTATTCTTGATTTGGTCAAAAAATTGGGCCTTAAGGACGAACTGCTCAACCAGGGCTATGAGGCCTGCCTGGATTTCATGCTGGAAGGTTCCGGCCTGACCGTAGCCGAGTTGAAGGCTCACGACGGGCCGGTGCGGGCGCCGGCTTTCAAGCCTTATGAACCCGGCAGCTACACCCGGGCAGGTTATGCCACGCCCTCCGGAAAATTTGAATTTTCATCACGGCTCATCTCCAAGTACACCCAAAGCCACGGCCTGGACCCCTTGCCGAGCTACGCCAGCCCCTTTGCCGATGAACAGGATGAGGCCGGGAGCCGGAGCAAATATCCTTTTGTTCTGACCACGGGGACCAGGCTGCCGCATGCCATCCATTCCCGTTTGCACGGCGTCCCCTGGGTCCGCAGCCTGCGGCCGGAACCAATGGCCGACCTCAACTGCGATGACGCGGCGGACAAAGGCATTGGCGAAGGCGACTGGATCGAACTGGTCACTTCCTATGGCCGGCTTAAGATCAAAGCCCACCTGACCGGCAAAATCCGCCGCGGCAATGTCCACCTGTTTCACGGCTATTCCGAGGCCAACGCCAACCTTTTGGTCAGCCCGGAAAGAGTCGACCCCTATTCGGGTTTCCCGGCCTACAAATCAAATCTTTGCGACATTCAAAAAGCCTGACTCGGCACAGGTCGGGCTTATCAGGCCGAGCCGCTGTTGAGATAAGAGTTTCCTACCCTGAAAGAGAGGCGCCATGAAATACATCATTGCTTTGGACCCTGAGCGCTGTTCGGCCTGCTCCGCCTGTTCCGTGGCCTGCATGGATCAGAACGATGTTGATATCCAGGCCGGGGAGCGGCCTTTCCGCCACGCCTTTGAATGGGAAACGAAAAAGCCCGGGGCCGACGACAGAGAGTATTTCTATTTTTCGGTTTCCTGCCGGCATTGCGAGGATGCCCCTTGCCTCCTGGCCTGCCCGACCGGTTGTATCAGCAGAAACTTAACGACCGGCATGATCATCGGCGATACAGACAGCTGTATCGGCTGCCGCAGTTGCTCTCTGGCCTGCCCTTTCGGCGCTCCCGGCTTCGGCCTGGATGGAAAGATGGTCAAGTGTGACGGCTGCGCCGTCCGCCTGGAAAACGGTCTTATGCCCGCCTGCGTCAGAGCTTGCGCCTTCGAGGCGCTCAAGTGCCTGACCAGAGAGCAATATGATCAGATGCTTCTGACGAAGTCGAAAGAATCCATGGTCAAAGCGCTGGGCGCTCTGAATGGGATTTAGCAGCCCTTAAGCAAACGCTGGCCGCGTTTAACGGCTTTCTAAACGTCCCGTTTGAACTGATGAGAACGGATGCGGCATAAGCTCCATCCGACCATATTTTATGCATCGCCGCCCTCAACCTCAATCAAGTCATGGCTCTTGCCTTGGCCGGTTTCAAGCTGGTCCATGGCTTCCTTGAGGCGGGCCTGATTTTTCAGACTATAAAAAGGGTCA
>JAITBV010000008.1 GCA_031283395.1 Candidatus Adiutrix sp. | reverse complement strand
GTAAGTCTGGCTGCCCGGCCCCGGGCTCTACCGCGAGATATCCTCCTGCTCCTGCTTCACGGACTTTCAGGCCCGCCGGGCCAATATCCGCTTCCGCCGGGCCAAGGGCGCCAAGCCGGAATTCGTCCACACCCTAAACGGTTCCGGCCTGGCCATCGGCCGTACCCTGGCCGCCGTATTGGAAAATTATCAGAACCCCGACGGCACGGTCACTGTCCCCGAAGCCCTGCGGCCCTTCATGGGCG
Source organism: Candidatus Adiutrix sp. (assembly GCA_031283395.1). The sequence goes on along the minus strand of JAITBV010000008.1, from coordinate 2,598 downwards.
GGCAGGAATTGATCGAAAATTAAACACCTACCCTGACCGGATCGCTCCGCTCGCAATGACGGCTTAAATCAACGCTTCTTTATCCTTCGCCTCTCAGTTTTTTCCAGGCTTGGCGGCTTAAGAAGCTATCGGCCGCATTGGCCTCCATTTCCTGGTAAAAGCTCCAGGGAAGAGCAAAAGAGACCAAGTCCCGGCCCAGGGTTTTTCTGAGGTAGAGCCTGGCCGAAATATCGGTCAGGCCGACCACCGCCCTGGGCTGGGCCTGAGCGGCTTCAAATAGCGGGAAAAGGCCGATGCTCTGGCAGCCGGCCCCGAAGGGGATCTTGACATTATCCAGGCCGGGCCGGGCGAAGTTGGCCAAAACGACCAGGGCCGACAATCGCTCGGCATCGGCCAGAAGGATGACCACCCTGGGGGTCAGGCCGGCTTCCAGGCCGGCTAGGGGGCGAACCACCACCACCGGGCCTTCGGGCTCCACCCGGGGCAGATTTTTAAGATAATCAAGGACCAGTTCGGGGGTCTTTTTAAAACCCTCCCCCTCCAGGTATTCTTCCACCATTTCCCGGTCGGCTCCATCGGCCAGCATTTTTTGGCCGCAGGCCCGCCCCGTCTCCCAATGCTTGTTGCCGGAAGAGAGAAAACGCAAAAAGGCCTCCGGGCCGCCGGGGAATTGTTTTTCCTCGGCCTCGCCCAAGCCTAAGCCTCCGGCCGCGCCGGGACAATGGCAGGTCTCCCGGGTGAAGGCCACCACCTCGCCTTTGGCCGCCTGGGCCAGAAGGAACATGGCGCAGCCCCAGCCGCCCTGGCCGGCCTGACCAGGCTGAAACGGCTTGAAACTCCGAGCCCCGGAGGGGATATCATCAGCATAGTAAAGAGCTAGGGGGGGATGACGCAAAGACAAGGCCTGTTCCATGGTCGAAAACATAAGCGCTCCTTAAAAAACGGCATGCCGTTGCTGTAAAGCTTTCGCCACTATGGTAAACGAAATTCGGGGAAAAGGCCAGATAGGCCGGCGTAAACAGCTCAACGCCGGATTGCGGGGCTATATGGAATTCGGACTTGACTTCGGCCTCCCTCTCCGGTTAAATAGTGTTTAACACTATATGACAGTGTCAAGCGCCACAATATTAGGGGAAGCTATGCGTGCTGTGACCGCCTCCGATGCCAACCGCAATTTTTCAGGGCTGCTACGGGATGTCGCCTCCGGTGAAAGCATCCTCATCGTGTCTCGCGGAACACCTGTAGCCAAGATCAGCCCCGTGGATGCAAAAACCGAAGGAACGGCCGCGAAGGAATCGCTGTTGCTCAGGCTATCCGGGCAGAAAGCCTCGGGACGGCGTGACTGGACACGCAACGAACTATACAACGAGTAGTGGCCATGCGCATCGCTTTGGACACAAACATCCTGGCCTATGCCGAAGGGATCGGGGATGGCGCCAGACAACAGGCATCTCTGGACCTTATTCGAAAAATTACGCCTCCCCGGGTTGTTATCCCCGCGCAATGTTTGGGGGAGTTGTTCCGCGTGTTGACGGGAAAAGCCCGGCGGGACGCCGCCTCCGCGCAAGAAGCGGTCTTGGGATGGACGGATGCCTACGAGACGGCCGACAGCACCTGGACGGCATTTCAGTCGGCTATGGATGTGGCCGCGAACCACAACCTGCAAATATGGGATGCCCTGATACTGGCCGTGGCCGCGGAGCAGCGCTGCCGCCTGCTTCTAAGCGAGGATATGCAGCCCGAGTTCACCTGGCGTGGAGTAACGGTCGTGAACCCGTATCAGGAACCGAAACACCATCTATTGCAAACCATGCTGGCAGATGAAGGACGGCCGCCCCATACGTCGCCCCGACGAAGTCCGGGGTCCATCGGGGAAAAGGCCGGATAGTCCGCCGCGACTTGATATTGTTCCCTTTTCCATAAAATTGTGCTACATATTATATGTTAGTGACGAACTCATCAGGGGTTCATTCCAATCAAAAATCGTCAGGTCAGGCCGAGATGGAAAAATCCAGAAAACTATTTGAAGAAGCGGTGCGGGCCATTCCCGGCGGAGTCAACAGCCCGGTCCGGGCCTGCCGCTCGGTGGGCGGCGACCCGGTCTTCGTGGAGCGGGGCCGGGGCGCCCGGATTTTTGACGCGGACGGCCGGTCCTACCTGGACTTCGTCAGTTCCTGGGGCCCCCTGATCTGCGGCCACGCCGCACCCTGGGTGGTCAAGGCGGCGGCCGAAGCCCTGGAAAGGGGCTCCAGTTTCGGAGCCCCCACCGAGGCCGAGGTGCGCCTGGCCCAGCGCCTGATCGCCCATTACCCCGCCACGGATATGGTGCGGCTGGTCAATTCCGGCACCGAGGCGGCCATGAGCGCCATCCGCCTGGCCCGGGGTGTGACCGGCCGGGACCGGCTGGTGAAATTCCAGGGCTGCTACCACGGCCACGCCGACAGCCTTTTGGTGGCGGCCGGCAGCGGCCTGGCCACCCTGGGGATCCCGGGCTGCCCCGGGGTGCCCCCGGCCCTGGCCGAACTGACCCTGACCGCCCCCTATAACGATGTGCCGGCCTTAACCGAAATAATGACCAAATTCGGCAACGGCGTGGCC
>JAITBV010000299.1 GCA_031283395.1 Candidatus Adiutrix sp. | reverse complement strand
ACGGCCCTGAAAAACCACCTCCTCGTCACCACCGACCCCGCGGGCGGTGTGTTGCGCAAAATAGTCGACGCCCATGGGCTTAACTCGCGGGAAGTGCCGCCTGGGGTGGGCGGCCGTTTTTCAGTGCTGACCGCAGTGGGCCTGGCCCCTCTGGCCGCGGCCGGAGTGAACATCGCCGAGCTCCTGGCCGGCGCCGGCCTGGCCCAGAACGAACCGACCCGGGATATAATGGCCAACCCGGCCTACGCCTTCGCCGGCCTGAACTGGTTCCTGACCGCCCGCCGGAAAAGAGGCGCCCTGGTCATGATGCCCTATGCCGACAGCCTGGCCCTGGTGGCAGACTGGTTCGGACAGTTGTGGAATGAATCCCTGGGCAAAGCCGTTTCTCTGACCGGCAAGCCCGTGACCGCCGGACAGACGTCCATCAAGGCCCTGGGAGCCACCGACCAGCACAGCCAGCTCCAGCTCTACATGGAAGGCCCCAAGGACAAGACCGTCTGCTTCCTCCGCTGCGAAAATTTCCGCACCCAGATGCTCATCCCCAAGGTCTTCGAGGAATATCCTGAACTGGCCTATCTGGGCGGCCACAGCCTGGGCGAGCTTCTGAACTTCGAGCAGCGGGGCACGGCCCGGGCCCTGGCCGAAAGCGGCCGCCCCAACTTCACCATCACCCTGCCCCAGGTCACCCCCACGGCCCTGGGTTATCTCCTGCATATGCTGGAAATATCCACCGTGGTATCCGGCTGCCTTTACAAAGTGGACCCCCTGGACCAGCCTGGAGTGGAACTGGGCAAGAAATACACTTACGGCCTGATGGGCCGGGACGGTTTCGCCGATTTCAAAAAGCGCTATGACCGGGCCAAACCCGACTCCAAATATCTCCTACCGTGAGTGAAACCGCCGACCTCAGCCGGACCCAAACGGATCGGAGTCCGGGGTCGGACCTGGGGCCGGAGGAAAAACCCTTCCGGCTGGTCAAATCATTTTCCGCGGCCGCCATAGTCCTGGTCTTCGCCACCGTGCTGACTCTGGCCGCCGCCGTGGCCCGCCAGGCGGAAAAAATCATCACCAACCGGGTTGAGGAAGACACCATCAAGCTGATGGAAAACCTCAACAGCCAGATGTTCTATAATTTTTTGATCCCGGCCCAGGCCCGATACGGCCGGATCCTATTGCGCGACCCCGAACAGCAGGCCATCCTCAGGGCGGCCATCGCCCGGGCCATACATGGCTTCGACATCAAACGGGTCGTCATCTACAACCCTTTCGGCGAAGTGGTTTTCACCACCGACCAGACTCCGCTCCAATCATTGACCGAAGATGAGGCCTTCCATGAGGCGGTTGCCCTTTACGAGGCCTATTACGCCAGAAATCTCTGGCTCTATCTCAAGGATCTGTGGCTGAACAGCCTTAAATTCGCGACCACCGCCCTCCCGCCGGGCCAGACCGACCCGGAAAATTACGAAGTCCAGGATTATTTCCAGCCCGACCCCCGCCGGCTTCTATGGCCAAGGGATGATGACGCCCCCGCCTTCGGCGAAACCATCTACATACCATCCAATCTATATGATTTTTTTCGAGCCCGGCCGGAAAGCCGCCGCCGTTTTTTCAGCGAGGGTGCCGACATCTCCCCGGCCCAACCCTGGACCCAGGACCTCAGCCCCGAAGAAGGCGATTTCATCTGGCGCTGGTCTCTCCTGCAAAGCCAGCAACTCCGGGCCGGGACAAACGAAGCTTTCATGCGCCTCTTAAAAAGCCTGACCGTTTACCGCTATGAGGGCGGCCGACGGTTTTTCCTGAACTTCTTCCCATACGGCGACTTTGTCCTGCGCGGCTACCGGGCCATGGAGGATTACGATACCCGGGGCCTGTCGGGCGTTCTGGAAATCGACCGTGACCTGACCCCTGAATACAGCCAGATTGCCAGGCTGCAATATTTCTCCCTGGGCGCGGCGGCCCTCCTGGCCCTCCTGTTGACCGTGGCCCTGCGCTGGGTGGTGGGCCGGGGCGAGGCTGTCCTGAACCGGCGCAACCAGGAACGTCAGGCCCTGATCCAGCGGCTCAACCAGGCTGAACGCCTGGCCGGCCTGGGCAGCATGGTGGCCACGGTGGCCCATGAGATCAGAAACCCCCTGGGCATCATCCACTCCACGGCCGATGTTCTAGGCCGCTTTCTGGCCCCGGAGCCTGACAAGGCCCGACTGGCCGCGGCCATCATAGAAGAGGCCGACCGCCTTTCCACCGTGGTCACGGAATTCCTGGATTTCGCCAGGCCGCCGGAGCCCAAACTGGCCCGGGTGGTGGTGGAGGAAATTCTGGAAGAATTGCTGGCCTCCCTGGAAATAACCCTGGCCCGGGCCTCGGTGGAGCCGCGCCTCGACTTCCGGGCCGAGCCGACCGCCACCCTCGGTGATGCCCACATGTTGCACAGGGCCTTTTTTAATATTCTCATGAACGCCATCCAGGCCATGGATGAGGGCGGACTCCTGACCATCACCACCCGCCTGGAGCCTGCTCCGGCCGGCGACCTTCTCCGTGTTGAAATCAGCGACACGGGGCCGGGCCTTTCGAAGGAAGCGGCCGGCCGGGTCTTCTCCCCCTTCTTCACCACCAAGGCCAAGGGCACCGGTCTGGGGCTCACCATCGTCCGCAACATCATAGCAGCCCACGGGGGGGTGATGGAACTGGTCAACCGTTGCCAAGCCGATGCCGGGGAGGCCGGAAGCGGCCTTACCGTGCGCCTCGGCTTGAAAATATGACCTGAAAGGGTTATCCTGACGCCCATGGTCACCATTCTCCTAGTCGATGACGAAAAAAACTATCACCTGCCCCTGACCACGCTTTTTCAGGGCGAGGGCTACGAGACCCTCAGCGCCTACAGCGGCCGGGAGGCCTGGGATATCCTGGCCGGGCAGGACGTGGACCTGGTTTTGAGCGACATGACCATGCCAGACGGCGGCGGGCTGGAACTACTGACCCGCATCAAGGCCGTAAAAGCCGAAATACCGGTGATCCTGCTCACCGCTTTCGGCACGGTGGAACTGGCCGTGGAGGCGATGAAACTGGGAGCCTACGACTATCTCACCAAACCCTGCCCCAACG
>JAITBV010000271.1 GCA_031283395.1 Candidatus Adiutrix sp. | reverse complement strand
CCCGTGCCGCCGTATTGGCGGGTGGTGGAGGAATCGGCCTGGGTGAAGGGGGCGAAGATGCTCCGGGCCTGCTCCGGGGACAGGCCGATGCCCGTATCCCGGACCGCAAAGGCCAACGTCACGGTCGGCGGGGTTTCCCCGGCGGCCCCCCCGGGGGCATTTTCGGCGGTTTCCACCTTTTCGGCCCGGGCGACGGTGACGGTGACGCCGCCCTTACGGGTGAACTTGAAGGAGTTGCCGACCAGGTTGATGAAAATCTGCCTCAGCCTCAAGGGGTCGCCCAGGAGGCGGTCGGGCAGGTCGTCCGGGGCCTCCACATTCAGGTAAAGACCGGACTGGAGGCTGCGTTCCCGGAACATGGTGCCCAGGTCGCCCAAGACTTCCCGGAGGGAGAAGGGAATGCTCTCCACCGTCATCTTGCCGGCCTCGACCTTGGAAAAATCCAGGATGTCGTTGATAATGCCCAGAAGGTTCTCGCCGGAATGATTGGCCTGGTAAGCGAATTCCCTTTGCTGGTCGTCGAGGTCCGTCTCCAGGAGCAGGCGGGTCAGGCCCAGGACGGCGTTCATGGGCGTGCGTATCTCATGGCTCATGTTGGCCAGAAACTCGCTCTTGGCCCGGCTGGCCGCCCGGGCGTCGCTGACGCGCTGTTCCAGGGTCGTGATCATGGTCCTTAAGGCTTCGGCCAGTTCGCCTATCTCGCCCCGGCCGGTGACGCTCAGCTTTTCCCGCAGTTCCGCCCTTATGGCCTCCCCCTGTTCGTATTCGCCCCCGGAGATGATCCGGGCCGCGGCCACCAGTTCCTCCATGGGATGGACGATGCTTCTGGCCACCAGGGCCACCACCGCCAGGGCCAGGGCCAGGACCAGCAGGGCGCTGAGGACGATGATGGTCAGGATGCTGTAGGTCGATTCCATCAATTCGGAACGGTCGAAGACCATGGCCAGTTTCCAGCCCAGGGTGTCGGTCATGGTGCGGGTGACGATGTATTCCTCTATGCCCCGTTCGCCGACTCCGTAGAACTCGCCGTCGGGGCTTTCGTCGAGATGGCGCCAGAACTCGGGATATTCGGACGGGTCCAGGGTAAGGTGTTCCGGGTCATGGCCGTTGGCGATGACCCGGCCCTCGGGGTCGAAAACCACCAGATAGCCGGTTTTCAGGATGCGGCGCTCACCCAGCTCCTTGATCAGGCTGGTCAGGTTGTATTCAATGCCCACCAGGCCCAGGGGCTGGCCGGTCATATCGGCCGTCCTGACCATGATGGACACTATAAGGGAGCCGCCGGCCACCTGGTAGGGCGAACTGAAGACCAGCCGGTTCGGGCTGTCCATGAGTTCCTTATACCACTGCTGCTCGCGGGGGTCGAAGCCGGCCGGACGGACGTGCCCCTCGGGGGTCTGGACTATCTGCCCGTCGTTGTTGGCGGCGAAAACCAGGGCGAAATTCATGTTGGCCCGGGCCACCCGGAGGAATTCGTCGTAGATCAGTTTTTCATAAGGGGTATGGCGTTCGTAACGCAGGGTCGTGGTGGCCGTGGTGCCGATATAGCTGCTCAGTTCCCCCCGGGATTCCCGCACCAGCCTCAAGCTGCCGAGATACCTGGCGTTCATGACCCCGGAGGACAGGGAGGCCTCGACCTGCTCCTTGACCCGTTCCAACTGGGTGACGGCCATGTCGTGAAAGGCCTGGTGATCGACTTTCTTTATTTCGTAGAATATGATGGCGCAGATGATGCCGCAGGCCAGGGTCAGGCAGATGGCGAAAGCCAGGACCAGGCGCGGGCGGATGGACATTCGGATCCCTCAAAACGGCATATGTTTATTTCAGTTCGGCTACTTGGCCCGCTCCAGGTATTCGCCGGTGCGGGTGTCTATCTTCAGAACGTCGCCCTCGTTGATGAAGAGGGGCACCTGGACCACCAGGCCGGTGGAAAGGGTGGCCGGCTTGGTGGCGCCGGTGGCCGTATCCCCCTTGAGGCCGGGATCGCTTTGAGTGACTTCCAGGTTGACGGTGGTCGGCAGGTCCAGGCCGATGGGCCGGCCCTGGTAGATGTTCAGCACCAGGCTCATGTTCTCCAGAAGGTAATGGCGGCTGTCACCCACCTGCTCGGCCGATAGGTGCAGTTGCTCATATGTGCCCTCATCCATGAACACATAGCCGTCTTTGACGTCGAAATAGAGGTATTGGACGTTTTTTTCCTCCAGGTCTGGCTTTTCCACTTTTTCGCCGGAGCGGAAAGTCTCCTCCAGGACCCGGCCGCTGACCAGGCTCTTCAGCTTGGTGCGGACGAAGGCCCCCCCCTTGCCCGGCTTGACATGTTGGGATTCGACAATGAGATAGGGCTCGCCCTTGAACTGGATCCTCAGCCCGCGGCGGAAATCACTGGTGGAATACATGGTCGGCTCCTGAATTTTTTACCATCTTTTAAATCGCCAGGCTCTAGGGCCTCTCCTCGGACAGGTCCGGTTCCTCGGAGAGGCGGTAAACGGTTTCGCCCGGCCGGATGAGGCCGAATTTGCGGCGGGCCTCGTCTTCCACATAGCCGGGGTCGTGGAGCAGGTGGTCTATCTTTTGCCGGAGGATCTGGTTTTCATCGCGCAGGGCGGCGTTCTCAAACTCCAGCCTGCCCTTTTCCCGCTCCAGTTCCGCCCGGCGGATGAAACCATCGGCCGAGAGGACCAAATAGGCCAGGCCGGCCAAAAGGGACAGGCCCAGAAAGGCCAGGGCCAGGCGGCCCCAAAGGCCGGGGCCAAAAAACTCCCGGAGCCGCCGGCCGAGGGGGCCGGCTTCAGCCTCGGCCGCCGAAGACAATGGCCTGGATTCGCCTGTCTCGCTCATCGCGCCGCTCCTTGGAGTCATTCCCCGGGCTCCTCCCCGGGCCGCACGGCGCGGCCCGAAAGGACCACCCGGTTGAAGCCGGCCAGGCGCAGGGTATCCATGACCCGGACCAGGCGGCCGTAGGCGACCGCCTGGTCGGCTGAAACCACCACCACCACTTCGTCGCCGGCCGCGCCGACGCGGGTCAAAAGCCCGGACAGGCCAGACAGGGCGGTGGGCTGGTTGTCAAAAACGATATCCCCTTCGGCCGTTATCGACAATTCCAGGCGCTCGGAAGCCTGGACGCGGATCCTGGACTCGGCGTCCACCGGGGGCAAAAGCATTTTCAGGCCCGGCAGCAGCCCGAACTGGGCCGTGACCATGAAAAACAAAAGCAACAGGAGCACCACGTCCACCAAGGGGGTCATGTTCAGGGATATGTCCGCCTGGTTCTTAATATTTTTTGGCCTGAAGTTCATGGCTCACGCTTCGGTGGAGGCCAGGGCTTCCAGAAGGTCGGACGACAGTTCCTCCAGTTCGCCGATGATGCTTTCGGCCCGGCTCAACAGGGCCCGGTGGACGACCAGGGTGGGGATGGCCACGCAGAGGCCGGCGGCGGTGGTCAGGAGGGCCTCGGAAATGCCGCCGGCCAGAAGGCCGGGGTTGCCGACGCCTTCGGCGGCGATGGAGTTGAAGGCGCTGATCATGCCCGAAACCGTGCCCAAAAGGCCCAGGAGGGGGGATACGGTGGCCACCAGGTTCAGGACGCCGAGGTGGGCGGTCAGTTCCTGGGCTTCGCGGCGCCCGGCCTCTTCCAGGGCGTCCTTGAACTGGCTCCGGCGGCGGCCGCCCATTTTCAGGGCCAGGGCCACCAGGCGGGCCGCGGCGCTATCCACGCCCCGGCTTATGAAGGCCACCTGTTCATATTGCCGGCGGTCCAAAAGGCCGGAGACCGAGGCCAGAAAGGCCCGGGGCATGACCCGTTCCCGCCGCACGGCCCACAGACGCTCGATGGTCAGGCCCAGGGCCGCCAGGCTGGCCAGGATCAGGGGATACATGACCCAGCCGCCGCGCTGAATAAGGTCCAGCAAAAGGTTCATGGCTTCAACCGCCCCTCCCTTCGTTACCGCCGGCGGGCCGGCGCTCCAGTTCCTTCAGGGCCCGGGCCGCCTCCTTGTGGCCGGGGTCCAGGGCCAGGACCTTCTCGTAGGCCTCGCGGCCGCGGCCCGGCTCGCCCAACCTGGAATAGGCGGCTCCGACCTTGAGCCAGCCTTCCGGGTCGTCCGGGTTGAGGGCGGCGCACTCCTCGGCCGCCGCGGCGAACTTGGGCCAATCCTTGGCGTTTTCATGGGTGTTCAAAATGAAGGCCCGATAAACGGCCTTGGAGGGGTCCAGGCGGTAGAGGGCCAGGGCCTGTTCCAGCATCTCCGGGGTCTTGCCCTGGCCCTGATAGATGGCCAGGAGAAATTCCCGGGCCTCCTCCTCGCCGGCCCCGTCCTCTTCCCGGCCGGCGCTTGCGGCCAGGAGCCTCTGAAAGACCCCGGCGGCCTCGTCAGGTTTTTTCCGATCGAACAGGAGAGCGCCGTAATTATAGAGCGCCACCAGGTCATCGGGCTGTAAGGCGGTCAGGACCTCGTATTGGGACAGGAGCCCGTCGTGGTCCCGGTTCTTTTCCATCATCTCCATCAGGGCCAGGCGGGCCGTAAGGTCGTCGGGCCTGGCTTCGACCAGGACCCGGCCCTGTTCCTGGGCCTGGACCCACAAGCCGTCCTCCCTAAGGGCCACGGCCAGTTCCTCCCGATAGTCCAGGTGATCCGGGAACCGGTCCACCAACTCCTTAAGGCCCGCCCGGTAATCGCCGCGGCGCCCGGCCAGACCCTGGACCCGGGCCAGGTTCAGCCGGGCCAACGGGTCTTCCGGTTCCAGTTTCAGGGCCTCCCGGTAAGCCGCCGCGGCCTTCCCGTGATCCCCGGCCCAGGCCGACCTCAGGCCGATGGACTTGTATATTTCCACCGCTTCCCCGGGCGGAGCGCCGGGCAAAAGCCCCGTAAGGACCTCGTCGGCCAGGGCCAGGCGCCCCGCCCGGCTGTATATTTCCACGATTTGGCGCAGAGCCTCGGCGGCCGGATGGCCCTGGGCCCGGGTCCAGGCCAGGAGACGCTCCACAGCGGCCGGCTGCCGGTCCGACAGGTCCAGGCCTATATAAAACTCCAATAGCCGGGCCAGGGCCTCGCCCCCGGCTTCCTCCGGCCGGCTGTCCAACCGCTCCTCGTAGATGGCGGCGGCCTCGTCGGGCCGCCCGGCCTCCACCAGGCTGGCGACCATGGCCTCGAAGGCGCCCGGATACTGAGGGTCCAGATCCAGGGCTTTCCGGTAGAGTTCCATACGACTGAGGGGGTCTTCGGCCAGGGGGGCCCAGGCGGCGTAATCCCGGGCCTCGTATTGGACCAGGATATTGAATTCCGCCGCCGGCCGCCCCTGATCCAGGGCCTGAAGGCGCAGGGTGACATCGGGACGGAAGAGCGCGGGATCCAGAAAGCTCATCGGCGCGGCCGAAAGCCCCCCGGTGAGTACGGCCAGGTCGAAATCGGGGGAAACCAGCGACAGGTCGTAATTGAGCCAGCGGTTGGTGACCAGGTGGCCCAGGGCGATTTTTTGCCGGGGCGTGACCGCCAGGACGCCGCCCGCGGGGATCTCCTGGGGCCGGCGGTCCACGGTCAGGTGAAGACCGGTGATGGCCAGGGGGCGGGCGGCCAGCCGGCCGACTAGGCGGGCCAGGGTGACGGGGGCCAGGGCATACCACAGGGCCGAGGCCAGGATGAGGAAAAAAAGGCCCGTGGCGGCCAGAATGAGCCAGCCGGCGGAAGAACCGCCAATGACCCGCCGGGGCGGCCGGTGATCCTCCGGCTCCGGGGAGGAGGGCTCTATTTCAGTGGTGACCTCAGGCATGGAGGCTTCCGGGGGCCGGGCGGCCGATTAAAGGTCTCATTCGTCGTCATCGTCGTAATAATAGTCGTCATCATCGTCGTACTCTTCTTCATCGTCATCGTAATCTTCGGATTCATCCTCGTCCGGCCCGTCGTCGCCGAATTCCTCGTCGATGAACTCGTCATATTCATCGCGGGTCATCAGGTCGTCGTATTCGCTCATGGACGCGATCTCCAGGCGGATCAGCCAGCCCTCTTCATAGGGGTCTTCCAGGATGGCTTCCGGCGCGTCAACTATGTCCTCGTTGACCGCCACCACCTCCCCGCCCAGGGGCGACAGGAGCCGCAGGCCCACTCCCCGGCCGGCCGACAGGCGGCCGAAACTCTCATCCTTGGAAAACTCGTCCCCTTCGGCGGGCAGGCGGATCTTGGTCAGCTCGTCATAATCCTCCAAGGCCTCGTCGGTCAGGCCGATGGTGACCTGGTTGTCCTCTTCGAGGCGGATCCAGAGTCTTTCGGCTGAGTATCTAAGCGCGTGCAGGTCCACAGACATCCTCCTTATGACCAAGCCGGTTTAACTCCATCAGCGTTTAACAGCACTATTTACCCCAAGGCGGCCCTGAACACAAGCCTAAAATTCGCGCCTCGCGCCCCGGCCAGGCCAGGGCCGGAGCAGAAAGACCAGACCCAGCCCCAGGGTCAGGGCGGCGGCCAGGGTGGTGGGCGGCAGGCCTAAAAAAAGGGGCTCGCCCCGATAGTCGCCCCGGAAGGATTCCAGGGCCAGCCGGATGGCTCCGGCCCCGGCCAGATACAGGGCCGCGACCTGGCCGGGCCGCCGAAACCCGGGGGCGCGCAGGGCCGCGGTCAGCCCCAGGGCCAGAAGGGCCAGTGAAAAGGCCTCGACTGCCTGGGTCGGCCAAAGGGGTAGCCCGGCCGGCGCCTGGGAACCCGGGGGAAAAGTCAGGCCCCAGCCGGTGCCGGGCTGAAGGGGATGCCCGTAACAGCAGCCGGCGGACAGGCAGCCCAGGCGGCCCAGAGCCTGCCCCAGGGCCAGGGAGGGCGCCAGGACATCGGCCGTGGGCCAGAAGAGCAAACCCTCTTTTTTCAAAAACCAGGGCGAGACCAGAAGGGCCCCGGCCAGGCCGCCCTGGAACATCAGCCCCCCCCGCCAATAGGCCGGGATGCTCCCCCAGTCGCCCGCAAATTCCGGCCAGTGGAAGGACACGTAGGCCAGGCGGGAGCCGACCAGGCCGGCCAGGACCATCCAGAAACAGAAATCCCGGACCACGGCGGCTTTCAGCCCCCGCCGAGGCGCGTTAAGGCCCGCCAGGGCCATAGCGGCCAGAACCCCCAGGGCCACGGCCAAGCCGTAAAAATTCAGGGCCAGGGGGCCCAGCTTGATCAGGCCGGGGAACATCCTTTTTCGCTTATCATATTTCGCCGGCCTTGTCCAGAGAGTAATGCGGCCGGGCCGGACCGGGCCCGGTTGAATTAAAGCTTTTTTTCAGCTAGAATAATACCGGCCATGTTGTTGCCATCGGCTCCGCGCCCACAATACCTGGGCTTAATACCTAAAGGGTCACGCCGCGTGCGAGGTCACCTATGTTGATGGGCCTGTTTCTCTGGCCGGGCCGTTTGGCGGCCAGGCTCTTTTCCCGCGACTATAAAAAAGATTATCGCAGCCGCCGCCCCCGCCCCGAGGCCGCCGGCCGCCTGGTGCTTCTGTCCCTGGTCCTGTGGCTGGCCGGGGCCGGGGCCCTGCTTTTCGCCCTGGACCGGACCGGACTTTTGAAAGAGGCCCTGGACGCCGGCGTGGGGGCGGCCCAGGGCGAGAGAATAACGGAGGCCCAGCCGCCTTCACCTGAACCGGCCCCGCCTGAGCCGGACGAACCCACGGCCGGCGGCGCCCTGACCCCGGCCGGGCCGGAATCCGCCGCCCCCACCCCGGCCGACCAGACCGCTCCAATGGCCCTGGAAACGGAGATGTGGCTGGTCATACTCCACTCCATACCCAAGACCGGCCGGGCCGAAGCCGAGCGCCGCCAGGCCGGCTACAAGACCAGGGGCCTGGAAGTGGATATCCTGGATACCAACGCCTTTCCCAAACTGCCGGCCAATTACTGGGTCATCGCCCTGGGGCCTTTCGACAGCCGGGCCGAAGCCCTGGCCGCCGCGGACCGGGCCAAGGCCTTCAACTCCGGCCTCATGATCCGCCGGGGGCTTTAAGCGCCTTGGAAAAAATACGCCCGAGAAAAACTCGGGCGCATTTTTTTCCTGGGGGCTAAAATCTAATCTCGACGCCCGAACAGCCGAAGCAGAAACAGAAATATATTTATGAAATCTAGATAGAGGGTCAGGGCGCCCATGACGACCAGCCGGCTCTCCTGGTCAACGGCCTCAAAACCCAGGCCCTGGCTCTCCAGGGAATAGCGCATGACCCGGAGTTTCTGGTGGTCATAGGCCGTCAGCCCGGCGAAGATCAAAACGCCCAGAACGCAGATGACCAGGTCCATCTGGGAACTGCCGGCCCAGAATATGTTCACCAGGCTGGCCAGAATGAGCCCCACCAACCCGGCGAAGAGAAAACTGCCCAGGGCCTGGAGGGACCGCTTGGTGACCAGGCCGTAGAGGGCCATGGCCCCATAGATGCCGGCCGTGCAGATGAAGGCCTTGACAAAGGCGTAGGTGGGATAGACCAGGAGCAGCACGGAGAAAGTGGCTCCGGTCAAGGCGGCATAGGCCAAAAACAGCCCCTTGGCCGCCCCCGGGGAGAGGCTGTTGATGCGGGCGCTCAGATAAAAGACCAGGCCCAACTGGGCGCCGAAGGCCACCCAAAGGGCCCACCGATTTTGAAACAGAAACCCAAGCCAGCCCTGGGAGGTGGACAGGACGAAGGCCGTCCCCGCGGTCAGGCTGAGGCCGGCGCACATCCAGAGATAAATGCGCTGAAAATAAAGGGCCTCGCTGCTGAGGACATCCTGGCGGACGCCGACGCCCTCTGAATTTGGATTGTATTTGGTGAAATCCTGCATAACGACTCCTGAAGTGGGGTGGACGGGTTTTGGTGCCGTTTAAACCATATTCAAGTATAAAGTCATTTTCGCCAAAAATCAAGGCCGGCCCGGCCGTGATATGGCTGTGATATAATAGCCGAATCATGTCCAATTCAAAGCCCTGGCGTCTCCTGCACACTTCCGACTGGCACCTGGGCCGCCCCCTATACGGCCGGCGGCGCTACGGGGAATACGCGGCCTTCCTGGACTGGCTGGCGGAAACGATCGCCCGCGAGGAAGCCGATGTGCTGGCCGTGGCCGGCGATATTTTCGATTCCTCCACCCCCTCCCCCCGGGCCCAGGCCCTCTATTACCGTTTTTTGGCCAAGCTGGCCGGGGGCGGGCGGCGGGTGCGCGTCCTTATCATTGCCGGCAACCACGATTCCCCGGCCCTTTTGGAGGCCCCGGGGGATCTCCTGGCCGCCCTGGACATCCATGTGTCCGGGACCATCGATCAGGGCGGCCGCCTGGTCACCCTCCGGGACGAGGCCGGCAACCCCCGGCTCCTGGCCGCCCTGGCCCCCTATCCCCGCGAGCGCGACCTGCGGGAGTCGGAACCAGGCGAGAGCCTGGAAGACAAGGAACGCAAACTTCTTGAGGCTCTGGCCGGGCACTGGCGCCGGCTGGGGGCCCTGGCCGAGGCCGCTGGCCGCGAAACGCCCAAGGCGGCCCTGGGCCACCTCTTCGCCGCCGGCGGCCTGACCGTGGCCGGGGACGGGGTGCGGCCCGTCTATGTGGGCGGCCTGGGCCAGGTGCCGGCCGAAATCTTCCCCCCGGTCTTCGACTACGTGGCCCTGGGCCATCTCCACCAGCCCCAAACGGTGGCCGGGCAGGACCGCCTGCGCTATTGCGGCTCCCCCCTGCACCTGAGCTTTGACGAACCCGAGCGGCCCAAGAGCGTCACCCTGGTGGATTTCACCCCGGAGGGCCCGGTGGCGCGGACCCTGGACGTGCCGGTCTTCCAGGTCCTAAGGCGTCTTAAAGGCGACCGGGCGGCCCTGGCC
>JAITBV010000223.1 GCA_031283395.1 Candidatus Adiutrix sp. | reverse complement strand
ATGACGCCATAAGAAAGGGAGAATAGGGCGGCCATGATCAGGGTGGAAGCGCTCAGCAAGCTCTACAAGGGCGCGCCGGTGCTGGACGGTATAGATTGGCATATTGAAAACGGCGGCTTCGTCATTCTCACCGGGCGCTCCGGCTGCGGCAAAACAACGCTACTCAGCGCCCTGGGCGGCCTGACCAGGCCGGACGAAGGACGGGTCTTTATCGACGGCGTTGATATCTGGGATATCTCCGAGCCGGAACTGGCTTGTCTGCGCAACGGCAAGCTTGGTTTCGTGTTCCAGTTTCCCAGCCTGGTATCCTCCCTGAACGTGCTGGACAATATCCTTTTGCCCGTTGCCCTCGGCGGGCGGAACCCCGACCGGGAGGACCGGGACTTCGCCGGGTCGCTCCTGGAAATGGTGGGTGTGACCGGCAAGGAAGACCAGTATCCCTCCCAGCTCTCCGGCGGGCAGCAGCGCCGGGTGAGCATTGCCAGGGCCATGATCAACCGTCCGCCTGTCCTGTTGGCGGACGAACCCACGGGAGATTTGGACGAAAGATCCGAAGACGAAATAATGCATCTGTTCCAGACGGTCAACCGGCAGGGCACGACCGTGGTCATGGTGACCCACGCCCTTAATTATGCCGGCTTCGGCACGGCCTACACTTTGAAAGACGGGCGTTTGAGACTATACGAAAAGGCCGCGCCGGAGGTGGCGGCGTGAAAGCGGCGCTGACGGTGAAAAAAAAGGCGCGGGCCCTGGTCCTGGCGCTGGTCCTGTTGGCGGCCTCTCTGGCGGGGCTCCGGTATTATTATGACCACGTCAGGCTGCCGGAAACGGGCCCCGGGCGGGTGATTGAGCGCTATTTCGAGGCCCTTAAGCTGAAAGATTATGAAAAGGCCTATGCCCTGGTGAGCCGGCGGCATTATCCCGATTCCTTCAACCAGTTCGTGGACCGGGTGAATATGTATTCGCCGGATATGAGCGTGTCCATAAATGGAGAAACCATAGAAGAAGGCGCGGCGGTCGTGGAAGTCGGCATCAGCCTGCCCCTGGCCTTCGGCCCCTATACGGCCGATACGCGCATGGCCCTGGTTCGGGTCAAACGGGAATGGAAAATCGTTCACCCCTGAGAGCCGCTTAAAATGGATAAAATCAAGCTCATCACCGTCTTGGCGGCTATATTGATTGCCGCCTCCTCCCCCGCCTCGGCCGGGGAGAACGCCTGGCATAAAATAGCCTTGGACAAGACCCATATCGTTTCCCTGGTCAGCGACCCCGCCCGGCCTTCGACCCTCTACGCCGCGACCAATCAGGGCCTGTTAAGGAGCCTTGACAGTGGCGACTCCTGGAGCGGCCTGGGCCCGGGCCTGCCCCGGGATATCCCCCCCTCCGCCATCGCCGTCAACCCGTATAACAGCAAGGAATTGTATGCCGGGTATGACGGGCTGGGCCTCTTTAAGAGTATCGACGGCGGGGAGAGCTGGCGGGCCGCCAATGAGGGCCTGCCCAATCTTTCCGTCCGCTGCCTCGCCATAAGCCCCCAGGATCCCAATCTGGTCTACCTGGGCCTTCTGGGCGGCGTGGCCATCAGCACCAGCGGCGGCAAACACTGGCACATGTCCTCGGGGTTCAAGCGTTCGGTCAATGTCGGCGCCCTGGCCATTGATCCTAAAAATCCGCAATATCTCTACGCGGGCACGGGAGGGGCCGGCGTTTTCAAAAGCGGCAACGGCGGAGTTTCCTGGAAGGATGTCAATGAGGGCTTGAGCAGTTTAAGCATCACGGCCCTCCATATTGATCCGGAATATCCCGATATCGTGCTGGCCGGCGCCTATCATCCGGCCACCCCGACGGATATTTATGTCGGGGAAGCCAGCGGCGGCGTGTTCCTTTCCCGGGATGGGGGAAGGACTTGGCAGGGAAGCTCCCTGTTGAATATCCATATTTTCTCCCTGGCCGCGGACCCGGATCGGCCGGACGTGGTTTACGCCGGAGCCTGGGGCGGCCTTTACCGCAGCTTGGATAGGGGCCTGTCCTGGACGGACATCAATGCCGGCCTGGACAACGCCTTCCCGCACACCATCCACATTCTGCCCGGCGCGCCCCCGACTTTGCTCGCCGGCACGACCTTCGGCCTAATCTCCTATCCCGACGCTTACGCCTTCTCCCTGGCTACGCCGGAGAAGGGCGGCCTGGCCCCCTTGATCTTCTACTGCCTGGGAGGAGGCGCGGCCATGGGCGCGCTGCTCGGCTTCACCTGGTTTCGACGGCGCGGAAAACGCGATACCCGGGACCGTCGGCAGTCCGTCTGGTAAAAAGAGCGGATTTCATTGTGCGGCGTCTGGCCCTGAAAAACCTGAAAGGCCGAAAAGCTTACAGCGCCATTATCATTGCCGCCTGCGCCGTAGCGGCGGTTATGACTTTCTTCGTCCTGTTCCTGGCCGGCGGAGTCCGGCGGGAATTGGAAAACAACCGCCGGATGATCGGGCCGGACCTGGCCATTGTCCCGCCCGGAAGCAAGGAAAGAGGGCATATTTACTTGAGCAAGGGCCCGCCGGTCCAGGGCGTGGTCCCGGCTGAAACATTGGAACAGCTTGAGGCTTTCCCCGAGATCGAGGCCGCCGCCCCGCAGAAACGCCTGGGAAACACCGCCCCGGGGGCCGGGCACCTCATCGGCTTTGACCCGGCCGGGGACTTCGTCGTGCGGCCCTGGCTGGATGCGCGGAACGTGGAAAGGTTTGCGGGGCGGGATGAAGGCCTGGTGCTGGGCGCCCGGGCGCCCGCGGACGGGTTCCCCGCCGCGCTTCCGGCCCCGGACAGCGCGCGGTCCGCCCCGGGCGGCCGCCTCCTGGCCACGGGCACCTTCATGGATACGTCGATTTTCATCCCCCGGCCGGCCTCTGAAATCACGGCGGAGCCTTCCTGGATCCTTCTCAGGCTGCGCCCGGGAGTATCGTTGGATATCGCGGCCAACAGGCTGGAGGTCAATATCCCCCGGATCGAAATCTTAAGGCGCCCGGAATTGTTCAAAACCATCAACGATCAACTCTACGGGCTTATTCAGGGGGGAGGTTTGGGCGCGGCGGCGTTTCTGACGATCATCACCGCCCTGTTGGTGACCGGCGCCATGTTCGCCCTGATGGCCCACGAGCGCAAACGGGAATTCGGCCTGTTGAAAGCCCTGGGGGCCAGTAATTCCTTTGTCTTCAAGCTGGTCATGGGTGAGGCCGTTTTGCTCGGGAGCGCCGGCGCGGCGCTGGGCGCCGGCCTGGCGCTCATCGGCCTCTTCGGCGTCCAGGCCGGCCTTCTCTTCACCGAAATTCCCCTGGTCGGGCTCGTTGACGGCGCGATGGCCCGTGATATGTTCGCGGTCATGGCCCTGATCGTGGCTGTGGCCGTCCTGACCGCGCTTTATCCGGCCCTGGCCGCGCTTCGCCTGGAACCTTACGCCGCCATCCGCGGCGGCGAATAATATGGGTTAAGGATTAAGACCGGATTTCTTTGCGGCGGGCCTGGAAAAAAGAGGTGATAAGGTCCCGGCCGGCCTCGGCCATGAGGCCTCCCCGCACCTGGGGGCGGTGATTGAGACCGGCCAGAGCGGCCAGGTCCACCAGGGAGCCGGCCGCGCCCCAACGGGGCTCCGGAGCGCCGAAGATGACCCGGCCGACCCGGGCGTGGATGGCGGCCATCAGGCACATGGGGCAGGGTTCCAGGGTGGAGACCAGAACATGGCCGGTGAGGCGGTAGTTGCCGGCTTGGCGGGCGGCCTCCCGGAGAGCCAGTATCTCCGCGTGGGCCGTGGGATCAACCAGGGTCAGCACCTGGTTGCGCCCCCGCCCCACCAGGCGGCCCTCGGGGTCGGCCAGAACGGCGCCGGCCGGCACCTCGCCCTGGGCGGCGGCCAGGGCGGCCTCGCCGAGAGCCTCCTCCATGAGGGTCTCTTCCCGGGCCGTGAAGCTCTCCCCAAAAATGCTTGACTTGGAAACCACAATAAATTAAGATACTCTTTTGTGCGGGACGTGGCGCAGCCTGGTAGCGCACCTGAATGGGGTTCAGGGGGTCGCTGGTTCAAATCCAGTCGTCCCGACCACCTAAATCAATCCTAAAACTTCTTGCCTTATCTTTATCCCCGCCTTTTAAAAATCTCATCCAAACGGACGGCGGCCATCGAGGGCCGCCGCCTCTCGCCTTAATTATATATCGCCGGGGCCGGCCCGGTCAACGCTTGGCGATGGACATTACAAATAAGGCCTTTTCTGGTATTATTGATCGTCAATCCCTTGTTTATAGGTAAGACCGGGAGGCGAGGCCATGCTCAGGACCGTAGGCGGCGCAAATGAACTGGGTCCGGGTTGAAAAATTCAAGATCCGGGGCTATGAAATAGGCCCGGACCTCCGGGTGCCGCTTCAGAACCTGTGCGGGTATATGGAGGAAGCCGCCGCGCTTCACGCGGCTGAACTGGGCTTTTCCGTGGAGGATCTGGCCCGGCGGGGCCTGGCCTGGGCCCTGGCCCGGCTGTGGATAGAGTTTGACGAATGGCCGCATTTGGGGGACGAGGCCCCGGAAGAATCCAGCTGGGTCACGGTCAAGACCTGGCCCGTGAGGGCCGAGCGCCTGCAATACCGCCGGGATTTTCTCCTGACCTGGCGGGAAAAGGTTTCGGCCAGAGCCGTGACCGACTGGGTGGTGCTTAACCTTAAGTCGCGGCGGGCCGAGCGCATGCCGGAGTTCATCACGGCCCTGACGCCTGAGAAGCCGGAATCAGTCATGGAGGTGGATCGCCCGCGTCTGCCAAGCCAGGAGAACGCGCCGGAATTGGCTTTGTTTCCGGTGCGGAAGTCCGACCTGGACCGCAACGACCATGTGAACAACGCCTGCCTGGCCGCCTGGCTGGCGGAGTCGACGCCGGAGGAGATAAGTTCCGCCAGAAGGCTCAAATCATTGCGGATACTGTATAAGGCCGAGGCCC
>JAITBV010000221.1 GCA_031283395.1 Candidatus Adiutrix sp. | reverse complement strand
TCTATGGCCAGGACGGGCGGCATGCCCTTGGCGAAGGCGGCCAGGACGGCTTTGGAGACCTTCAGGATGGTGTCGAAGTCATGGGCCTGGTTTTCCAGGCACTTGGACATGGGGGCCATGTAGCCGTAGCTGAGGAGCAGGCCTAAAAAGGTGCCGCAGAGGGCCGCGCCCACGCTGGCGCCCAGTATCTCCGGGGGTTCGGTCATAAGGCCCATGGTGGTTATGATGCCCAGCACCGCGGCCACGATGCCCAGGCCCGGCAGGGAGTCGGAGACCGTGGTCAGGGCCGCGGGCACCAAAGTGCCGTGGTGTTCGTGGACCTCGGTGTCTATGTCCATCAGGTTCTCGAATTCATGGGGCTCGATGTTGCCGCTGACAAAGACCTTGAGGTTGTCGGCCAGAAAATCCTTGAGGTGGTGGTTTTTCAGAATGGAGGGGTATTTGCCGAAAATGGCCGAACTGTCGGGCTTGTTGGCGTGTTCTTCCAGGGCCAGCATGCCTTCGCGGCGGGCGATGGACAGGAATTCGAACATCAGAAGGAGGACGTCCACGAACTGCTGTTTATGAAGTTCCTTGCCGGTGAATATCTTGGGCAGGTCGCTGAAGGTCTGCTTGATCAGGGACATGGGGTTGGCCATCAGAAAGGCCCCGAAGGCCGCCCCGCAGATGATGATCACCTCGTTGGGCTGCCATAGAACGGCCAGAACGCCGTGATGCATCAGATAGCCGCCGATGACGCAGCCGATAACCACCACAAAGCCGACTGGGGGCATAGGTCACTCTCTCTGGGCCGAATCGTTCACGCAGACGCCGGAGGCCGAAAGCCTCCTAGCCTTCCTCAAATTTACTCATCGGCCCTTCGGGCTTGAAGGTTTAACATTATAGCGGTCCCGGTCAACGGGTATAAAAATATAAAAAATCACTTGAGGTTCAGGCGTATTTTTTCAGCCGTGAACGGCAGTTGGTTCATATCGGCGGGCGCCCCGGGCCTGAGGGGCAGTTCCCCGGGCCGGCGGCGGGGGATGATGTGGAGATGCCAGTGGGGGACGGCCTGGCCGGCCTCCTGGCCGTTGTTCTGCAAAAGGTTCACCCCGGGGACCGAAAGGCCGGACTTGGCCGCCCGGGCCAGTTTTTTGGCCAGGGGCAGGGCCCGGGCCAGAAGCTGGTCGGGCATCTCGTCGAGGGTGGGGTAATGCTCCCTGGTCACCAACAGGAAGTGGCCCTCGGTCAGGGGGGAGATATCCATGAAGGCCAGAAAATCACTGTCCTCATATATCCTTATGGAAGGCAGGCGGCCGCCGGCTATCCGGCAGAACACGCAGTCTTCCGCCGGGCTTTCGCTCTCAGGGCTCATGGTCATTCTCCTCCGGCTTCATTATACACCATAAGCCGCGCCCCTGCCAAGACCCGGACCTTTTAGGCCAGGTTTTTAAAATCGAAATCCATTTCCGCCAGGCCCGAAAGGGCCCGGGCCGGGAGGACGGCCCGGGTCTCCAGGGCCCTGGCCAGTTCCTGGTTGCCCCGGGTGGTCCCCACGTTGGTGAAGCCGGCCAGGCGGCCTTCCGCGTCCACCACCACCTTGCGGTAGGTTTCGTCGTTTTCGGCTTCAAGGCCCGTCAGGCGTCCTTCGGGGTCCAGGTCGCCGGCGGCGGTCAGGTCCACCCCGGCCACCTTCAGGGTGTTGGAGGGGGGGGCGGGCACGTATTTCCGGCGCTCCTCCGGGGTCTTGGCCGCCAGGTTGGCCCCGGCCACCAGGCCCTGGGCCCTGGCCGTGGTCCACAGTCCGCCCGCGGCCCCGGGGAATTGGGCGCAGTCCCCGGCGGCGTAGAGATCCGGGACGCTGGTCTGCAGGTATTCGTCCACCACTATGGCCCGGTCGACGGTCAGCCCCAGGGTGGTGGCCAGGGTCAGGTTGGGATTGACCCCGGCCGAGATCAGCACCAGGTCGGCGGAAATGGAGCGGCCGTCTTTCAGGACCACGGTTTCCACCTTGTGGAAGCCTTCCAGGCGGGCCGCCTGGGCCTGGAGTTCGAAATCCAGGCCCGCGGCCGAAAGTTTCCGGCGCAAAAGGGCCGCCCCCCGGGGCGTGGTCTGGCGGGGCAGGACCCGGTCGCCCATTTCCAGCACGGTGACCGCCAGGCCCCGTTTGACCAGGGCCGCGCCCGTTTCCAGGCCCAAAAGCCCCCCCCCGATGATCGCGGCCTGTTTCTTGCCCTTGGCGGCCAGGGACAGGGTCCAGGCATCGTTGAGGCTGCGCACGGCCGCGACGTTCTCCAGCCTGTCCCCGGGCAGGGGAGGGCGGTTGGCTTCGGCCCCCACGGCCAGGAGCAGCCGGTCGAAGGTCTGGCGGCTGCCGGTGGAGCCGCGGAGGATGCGCGCCTTAAGGTCCAGTTCCACCAGCCTCTCGCCGAGGCGCAGGTCCAGCCGGCGCTCGTCATACCAGCTCTGGGGGTGGATGAAGACCTGGTCCGGGGCCAGGTCGCCGGAAACCACCTCCGGCAGGCGCGGGCGGTAGTAGGAGAGGCATTTCTCCTGGCTGAAAACGGTGATATAGGCTTTGGGGTCGAGCTGGCGGACCGTTTCGGCCGCCGTGGTACCGGCCGCGCCGAACCCGGCTATGACTATGTTCATGGCTATCCTCGCTTTATTTTATGGATACGATGACGTATTCGGCCACGCCCTTGGGCGCCTGGACCCGCACCTCGTCCCCCTCCTCCCGGCCCAGAAGGGCCTGGCCGATGGGAGTGGCGATGGAGATGCGGTTTCTTTCCGGGGCCGATTCATAGGGCCCCACCAGGGTGTAGGTCTTTTCCTCGCCGGTGTCGGTGTTTTCCAGGGTCACCGTGGCTCCGAAGACGCAGCGGTCATAGGGACCGCCGATTTTTTCCACCTGGCTGGAGTTGATCTGGACCTGCAGTTCCGCTATCCGGCCCTCAATGAAGCCCTGTCGTTCCTTGGCCGCGTGGTATTCGGCGTTTTCCGACAGGTCGCCGTGGGCCCGGGCCTCTTCAATGGCCCGGATGACCCGGGGCCTTTCCTCCTTCAGCATCTTATCCAGCTCTTTTTTCAGAGCGTCAAGGCCTTCCTGGGTTATGGGCGCCGCGTTCATGGGCCGGTCTCCTGGCGGAAAAAACATCGGCCCGCCCCTGGGAGGACCGGCCGGGTAATATTATATACCAGGCGGCCGGCCTTGTAAAGGGCCGGGAAAGGGGGAAGGGCCCTTGAGCCCGGCGGGAGGCCGCCCCGGCGCCGGGCTCCGGCGGCTTCCAATAAGAGGCGTAAATTCGGCAGGTTAATGTGCGGATTTATTTTAGGCTTGTTTTTTTTGCTGAAAACGTGAATAATATATTGTTGATAGCGCCTGAAAAAGGCCCGCTTCCCGGGGCTTCCCCGGACCCTTAAGCGCCTGGCCCGAGGTCCAAAGTCAAGTATGCCTAAATGCTTCCGGCTGTTTTTGCTCCTCCTCGTCCTCGGCCCGGCCTGGCCCCTGGCGGCCCAGGAAGGCGGGACCCGGGTGGCGGTCATGCCCCTGAGCCTGTCGGTCGAGGGAGCCCAGTTGGAGCAGCTCAGCCGCCTTGGCAAGGGTCTTTTGGAAGTGCTGACCGCGTCCCTGGCCGCCCAGGATTTCCAGCCCCTGGCCCTCGGTGAGGGGGTTCTGGCCCTGAGCGACTCTTCCGCCCAGGCCCAGGCCCGCGCCCTGGGGGCCGATTATCTCTTCCAGGGCCGGGTGGCCAAGAGCGGCGAGCGTTACAACCTCACCGGCCAGCTTCTGGCTCTCACCTCCCAGGGCCGTTCCAGCCGGCGCCAGACCCTGACCGCGGACAACAACGCCCAGTTGCCCCAGACCCTGGAGCGCCTGGTGCTCCTGACCACCGACCACCTCTCCGGCGGCGGGGCCCCCGTGGTTTCCGTGGACATAGCCGGCAACACCATGATGAGTTCCCCGGCCATCCTCAACTCCCTTCGGCTCCAGCCCGGGGGGCGCTACAACGAAACCAAGGCCACCAGCGATATCAAACGCATCTACGCCCTGGGCTTTTTTGACGATGTCCAGGTCCGGGTGGATGACGTTCCGGGCGGCAAGGCCGTCCATTTCATAGTTGTGGAACGGCCCCAGATAGACCGTCTCGTCTGCCGGGGCAATGAAAAATTCGACTCCGACGACCTGACGGAGGCCGTGGGCTTAAAGCCCCACGACATCCCCGGCGAGCGGGCCGTGGCCGACTCGGTGGAGAACCTCCGGCGCTTCTACGCCAAGAAGGGCTACAACGATGTCCAGATCTCGGCCCATCTGGAGACCGAGGGGGGCGGCGCGGCCCTGGTTTACGACATCATAGAGGGCGGCAAGGTCTATATAAAGGCCATCGAATTCGACGGCAACGAGTTCTATTCAAACTGGACCTTGAGCCGCCAGATAGAGACCTCCAGCTACAGCTTCCTGTTTTCCTGGCTTTCCGGCGCCGGAAAGCTCAACCCGGAAAAACTCTCCGGCGACGCCCAGCGCCTGGAATCCCATTACCAGAACAACGGCTTTCTCCAGGCCCAGGTCGGCGACCCCCTCATGGCCCATGACGAAAAGGGCCGCCTCGTCGTCACCTTTCCCATAGTGGAGGGCCCCCGCTTCCGGGTGGGCGAGGTGTCCCTGGGCGGCGAACTCCTGGAGGGCGACGATCCCAAGGCCATCCTGAAAAAGACCGGCCTTCAGAACGAAAAATGGTTCAGCCGGGAACTTTTGCAGGAGGACGCCAAGGCCATCCAGACCTACTACGCCGACCTCGGTTACGCCTATAACCAGGTGGAGCCCCGCCTGGACGGCCCCCGCGACGGCGAGTTCCTGGACGTGGTCTTCGAGGTCCGGCCCGGCCACCAGGTCTATTTCGACCGCATCACCATCGTCGGCAATGACAAGACCCGGGACAAGGTCATCCGGCGGCAGTTGGCCGTGGTGGAGGGCGATCTCTTCTCCTCCGAGAATATGCGCAAGAGCCAGACCAACCTCATGCGCAGCACCTATTTCGAGCAGGTCAACCTGGCCCCCGGGCCTTCGGACACGGACGACAAGATGAACCTGCGCGTCGAAGTCAAGGAACGCCCCACCGGCGCCTTCCAGATCGGCGGCGGTTACAGCAGCTACAATTCCATGTTCGGGGTCATCCGTCTGACCCAGGACAACCTCTTCGGCTACGGCCGCCGGGCCACCATCGAGGCCAATATCGGCTCCCGGAGCCAGTATTACAACTTTTCCTTCACCGACCCCTGGGTCTTCGACATCCCCCTGTCGGCCGGTTTCGACCTGTTCAATTACACCAACGAGTATAACAACTACACCAAAAAGTCCAACGGCGCCGCCGTCCGCCTGGGCTATCCCCTGTGGAACGATTTTTATATCAGCGGCCGTCTTTCCTTTGAAAAGGTCAACATCGATCTCGACGACCCGCAAAAAGCCAGCTATGCTCTCCAGGATATGGCCAAATTCAAGACCGATGTCCAGACCCTCGTCAGCCTGCGCCGCGACACCCGCAATCACTTCTTCTTCCCCACCGGGGGCAGCGTGGCCCGCCTGAGCTACGGCCAGGCCCTGAAGATCCTGGGCGGGGACACCAGTTTTTCCCGCTACGAGATAGAAGGCGCCTACTGGCTGCCCGCCCCCTTCTACAAGGGGGCCTCCCTGATGGCCCATGGCCAGGCCGGCTATCTCAAGGAAGGCCGGGCCAAGGGGCTGCCGGTCTATGAAAAATACATGATCGGCGGCATCAACAGCGTCCGCGGCTATAACTGGTATGACATCTCCCCGCGGGACCCCGTCACCCGCGATACTGTCGGCGGCGAGAAGATGATGACCCTCAACTTCGAGTTCGCCTTCCCCGTCCTCCAGGACCAGGGGTTCTACGGCGTGGCCTTCTACGATATGGGCAATGTCTGGTCCAAGGGCGAGTCCGGCTACCGGATGAACGACCTCTACCGGAGCGTCGGCGGCGGCATCCGTTATCTCTCGCCCCTGGGCCCCCTCCGCCTGGAATACGGCAAGCCCGTCGGCAAGCGGCCCCCCTATGGCGGCGGCTCCGGACAGTGGGAGTTCACCATGGGCTCCATGTTTTAGAATTCAAGCGATTTAAAAGGCCGGCGGAGCCGGACCATTTAAATCGCTTGAATTCTGACGGAAGATCGAAGTTCATTGCTTTGTTTTGGCCGGAGAAATCATAAACCATGCGTTCAGCTTCCATGTTCGGGCTCCTGGCCCTGGTTTTCTGCTTGGCCGCGCCCCCGGCTTGGGCCCAGCCGGCGGACTTCAGCGGCGAGGCCCGCGTCCCCGAGATAGAAATCAACCGGGGCGGCGGGCGGAAATTCAATATTGCCGTGACCGAGCTTCTGCCCCAGGCCGCCGGGGGCCAGACGGACAGGAGTGCCGCCGCCCTCCCGGAACGCCTGTCCAAGAATTTGGCCATGACCGGGCTTTTCAACAGCCTGGACCAGCGCTCCTTCCTGGAATTCGGAGACCAGAAAAGGGCCGGCCTGGACGAGGGGCGCCAGCCCGATTTTTCCGCCTGGTCCAAGATAGGGGCCGACTTTCTGGTCAAGGGGACCGTGAGCGCCGGAGGTTCCCGGCTGACCCTGGAAATGCGCCTTTTCGACGTCGGTCTCAGCCGGCAGATCCTGGGCAAGCGCTATACCGGCCCGGCCAAGGACGGCCGCAAGATGATCAACCAGTTCACCAACGCCGTTCTCGAGGCCATAACCGGCGCCCCGGGGGTTTTCGGCTCGGAGATAATCTTCGCCAGCGGCCCGCCCAGTTCCAAGGCCATCATGCTGACCGAACTGGGTAGCGACGAGGCGGTCAAGGTGGCCGCGAGCCGGGGGGGGCCCAGCACCCAGCCCACCCTGGGCCCCGGGGGCCGGAAGGCCTGGGTGCACCGCAAGAACAAGGTCTGGGAACTTTTGGTGGACGGCCGGGTCGTCTCCTCCGGCGACGCCCATTTCTC
>JAITBV010000303.1 GCA_031283395.1 Candidatus Adiutrix sp. | reverse complement strand
CTCTCCCGGGCCTTCCGGCTGGAACTGGGCACGGGCTGGAACGTGCCGCCGGGCGTCCTCCACGCCCCCGGCTCACTTCTGACCTACGAGCCCCAGCGGGCCAGCGACGCGGCCCTCTTCTTCCAATCCCAGGTGGAGGGGCGGCCCGCCGACCTTTCGGCCCTCTTGAAATACGTGCCGCCCGACAGGCGCGGCGACTACGACTTTATACTCGGCGTCCTGGATTGGGAGAAGAACGTGGACCCGCATTTCCGGGAACACTATTTCCTAAGGCCGGTGCCCGTGGCCGAGGAAGGCCTCATGGCCGAAAGGGGCTTCCGCGAGACCTGGGTGGTTTACGGCACGGACTTGTTCTGCGCCAAGGAACTGACCGTCCGTCCCGGCCGCCGGGTGACCATAACCGATGGCGGAAGCTACGGCCTGATAATGATCCAGGGCCACGGCCGGCTTAACCAGGTTCCCGTCGAGACCCCGGCCATGATCCGCTTCGGCCAATTGACCCGCGACGAGATGTTCGTCACCGAGGCCGCCGCGCGACAGGGCGTGGTCATTGAAAACCACAGCGACTGCGAAGATTTGGTCATGCTCAAGCACCTGGGGCCCGACAACCCGGACGCCGCCGGGCTTATCAGGCGTTTTTAGCCTGTCTTTCGCCTTGCTTGCCAGGCCGGGCGGCCTGGCCTATAATGGGCGCGAATATTCGGCGGTTTCGCGCTGATCCGAAGGTGGGGCCCGGTTGGCCATGAGCGAATTTCTGGTAGAAATGGAGCATATCAACAAGAACTTCCCCGGGGTCAAGGCCCTGGACGATGTCTCTTTTCAGCTCAAAGCCGGAGAAATCATGGCCCTGTTGGGCGAAAACGGGGCCGGCAAATCCACCCTCATGAAGATCCTCAGCGGGGTCTATACGGCCGACAGCGGCGAAATAAGCATCGGCGGACGGAAGATAGCCGGCGAACTGACCCCCCAGAAGGCCCGGGGAGCGGGCGTGGTCATGATTCACCAGGAGCTGAATATGTGCGCCCAGCTCACGGTGACGGAAAACATATTCCTGGGCCGGGAACTGACCGTCGGCCCCTTTCTGGCCGGCCGGGAGATGCGGCGAAGGGCCTCCCGGGCCCTGGAGCGCCTGAAGCTGGACCTGGACCCGGACACCATAGTGGGCCACCTGCCCGTCTCCAAGCAGCAGATGGTGGAAATAGCCAAGGCCCTGGACCAGGGCGGCCGCATCCTGATAATGGATGAACCGACCAGCGCCCTGACCGCCCGGGAAATAGACGACCTCTTCGGCATAATACGCGCCCTGCGCGACGAGGGTCACGGCCTGATCTACATCTCCCACCGGCTGGAGGAGTTGGGACACATAGTTGACCGGGTCACCATCATGCGCGACGGGCGCTTGATAACCCGCCTGGATTTTGCCGGGACCACCCTGGACCAGATAATCGCCCACATGGTGGGCCGGGAAATAAAGGAACAGTTCTCCCGGACCCCCGGCCGGCAAGGGAAAAAGGTTTTCGAGGTTAGGAACCTCAACGCCGGGCGCCTGGTGCGGGACATAAGCTTTGACCTTTACGAAGGCGAGCTGGTGGGCCTGGCCGGGCTTATGGGTGCCGGGCGCACCGAGATAACCCGGGCCCTTTTCGGGGCCGACCCCAAGTCTTCGGGCGAGGTGGTCATAGACGGAAAGGCCGTGAAGATAGAACAGCCCACGGACGCCATCCGGGCCGGTCTGGCCCTGGTCCCGGAAGACCGCAAGAAGGACGGCCTCTGCACCGGCCTGTCCATCCGGGAAAATATCGCCCTGCCCAACCTTGACCGCCGCCTCGTGGGCCCCGGGGGCTGGATGGCGGCGGCTGATGAAGCCGGCCTGGTGGCCGCCATCATGACCGATTTGAACATCAGGGCCGCCAGCCCGGAAATGGCCGCCGGCAACCTCTCCGGCGGCAATCAGCAGAAGGTGGTGGTGGGCAAATGGATGGCCCTGCCGAGCCGGGTGGTCATATTCGACGAGCCCACGCGCGGCATCGACGTGGCGGCCAAGGTGGAGATATACAACCTGATGAACAAGCTCAAGCAAAGCGGCATCGGCATTATGTTCGTCTCCTCGGAAATGCCGGAGCTGCTGGGCCTGGCCGACCGCATCCTGGTGGTCTGCGACGGCCGCATCACCGGGGAGCTCGCGGCCGCCGAGGCCAGCCAGCGGAAGATAATGGAACTGGCCGTCAAGTTTGAGCACAAGGCCGCCTGAGGCGGAGCCGGGAGGTTGATCAAGTTGGCCGGAAACCCCATACAGCGCGTCCTGGCCGTCCGGGGCATGGGCCAGGTCATCACCGTGGGCCTGGGCCTGGCCATGCTGTGCGTGGCCTTTTACCTCAAGGAACCGGCCTTCTTTTCTGAACGCAACCTGGCCAACCTCTCCCGTCAGATAGTGCCCATCCTCCTGGTGGGCATCGCCCAGTCCTATGTTCTGATAACCGGCAACATCGACCTGTCCATAGGTTCGCTGGCGGGCATGAGCTGCATGGTCTCGGCCACCCTCATGACCAAGGGCGTCGACCCCTGGGCGGCGGTGAGTCTGACCCTGGCCGCCTGCCTGGCGGTGGGGGTGGTCAACGGCCTGTTGGTGGCCAAGTGCAAGCTGCCGCCCTTCATCGCCACCCTGGGCACCATGATCATCGCCAGGGGCCTGGCCCAGATCGTAAACAACAACTACAACACCGACTCCATCGGGGCCAGGGCCCAGGCCTTCCGCGACCTGTTCTACTACGGCAAGACCCTCGGCATATTCAACCCAGTCTGGATAGCCTTCTTCCTCTGGCTGGTCTTCACCCTGGTCCTGGCCAAGACCCGCACCGGTCGCCATATCTACGCCGTGGGCTCCAACCTGGAAGCCAGCCGCCTGTCCGGGGTCGATGTGCCCCGCACCGTGACCATCGCCTATATGGTCAGCGCCTTCTGCGCCGGGGTGGTCGGGCTCATCTTCACCGCCAGCACCGGCATGGGGTCCATGGACGCCGGCAATATGTACGAACTATACGGCGTGGCCGCGGCGGTCATCGGCGGGGTCTCGACCCTGGGCGGCCAGGGCATTCTCCTGGGCACCTTCATCGGCGCCGCCATCTGGTGCGTTTTGCAGAATGGCCTGCAGTTCGCCCAGGCCCCGGTGGCCATCCGCAACATTGTCATCGGGGCCATAGTCATAGTGTCCGTGCTGCTGGACGTGATCCTGCGCCAAGGGCGGTGGAAAAGATAGCAGTGCTCTTAACTGATACGGGCAAACCGCGCGTCCGGGCCGGAAACCCCCGGCGCTGAACCGCAGATCGATCCTTAGGAGGGAATTTCAATGAAAAAGACGACGGCACTCGTTTTGGCCTGCCTGGCGGCCATCTTTCTCTGCGCGGCCCCGGCGTTCGCGGCTGACAAGCACAAGGTTTTTCTCATAACCATGGACCAGATGGACCAGCACTGGGCCAACATGGACTTCGGGGCCAGGAAGGCCGCGGAAGAGGCCGGCAACATCGACTATGCCTGGATGGCCCCGGACATAAAGGATGACGCCAAGCAGATCGAAATAGTCAACAACGCCGTGGCGGCCGGGGCGGAAGTCATCCTCATCGCCGCCAACGGGCCCAACGCCGTCACCGCCGCCCTCAA
The DNA here is from genome assembly GCA_031283395.1 of Candidatus Adiutrix sp. Next base: position 12,630 of record JAITBV010000303.1, on the reverse strand, counting down.
GGAGGCCAACGGCGCCGGGGTCAAGATCATCTATGTCGATTCACCGGCCGAATTCCCGGGCCTGGCCACCTTCGCCACCAACAACAAGGCCGCCGGTAAGACCGCCGGTGAAGTTCTCGTCAAGGCCCTTAAGGACAAGGGCGTGACCAAGGGCCGGATCGGCGTGGTCAGCGTCAACGCCGCCACCCAGTCCACGGTGGACCGCGAGAACGGTTTCCGAGAAGCCTTCAAAGGCTCGGCCTTTGAACTTCTGCCCTCCCAATACGGCGAAGGCGATGTGGCCCGCTCCAAGGACATCGCCGCCAATTTCATCACCCAGGACGTGGTGGGCATCTTCGGCGCCAACGAGGGTTCCACCGTCGGCGTGGGCAACGCCATCGCCGAAGACGGCAACCAGGTGCTGGGCGTGGGCTTCGACAATTCCGACTCCATCCGCGGCCTAATCCGGTCCGGGGCCCTTTTGGGAGCCATGGTCCAGAATCCCGATGTCATGGGCGCCAAGGGCGTTGAAGCAGCGGCGGCCGTGCTGGGCGGCGGTTACAAAGGCGAAAAAATGGTCGATACCGGCGTTACGGTCATGACCAAGGACAAGCTGTAGAGCCTACAGTCCGGCGGAGCCGGACCTAACAAAGGCGGCCCCGGGCCGCCTTTGTTATTGCCTCAACAGTTTTTTGACTTCATCGAGGCCCGGCAGGGCCGGGATGCCCCCTTTTTTGGTCACGGTCAGGGAACCGGCGGCATTGGCGAAAGCCAGGGCGGCCGCTATTTCGGCGGCCTCAAAATCCTCCAGCCGGTCCCGGGCCAGGAGGCTTTTCAAGAGACCGCCCATAAAGGCGTCGCCCGCCCCGGTAGTATCCACTGCCGGCAGTTTGAAGGCCGGCGCGGCCAGGGTCCGGCCACCGAAGGCGGCCAGGCAGCCGGCCTCGGCCAGGGTCACTATGACCAGAGGATTGCTGAATTTATCCGCGGCCAGGCGCAGGATCTCCTCCGGCTGGCCGGTCCCGAACAAAACCTGGCCGTCTTCCCGGGACAGCTTCAGGACCTGGGCCAGGGGCGCGGCCTCTTTGATATGCTTTTGGGCTTCGGCAAGGGAGGGCCAGACCATATCGCGGTAGTTGGGGTCGAAGGAGATCAGGCCGCCGGCGGTCCGCACTTCGTTTGCGGCGGCAAGGGTGGCGGCCCGGGCCGGTTCGGCGCTCAGGGAAAGGGACCCGAAGTGGAGGGCCCTGGTCAGCCGGCCGAGGCCGGCCGGCAGGAGTTGCGGAGACAGCTCCAGGTCGGCGGTGCCTTTTCGGTAAAAGGCGAAAGAGCGGTCGCCTGTCTCGTCCAGACCCACGACGGCCAGGGTGGTGGCTTGGCCGGGCCGGACGGCCAAGTAAGCCGTCTCCACTCCGGCGGCCTTAAGGGAGGCCAGGCATAAGCGGCCGAAGGCGTCCCCGCCGACCGCGCCGATGAAAGCCGCCTTCAGGCCGAATTTGGCCGCGGCGCAGGCCATGTTGGCCGGGGCCCCGCCGGGGTTGGCCTGGTAAAAAACGCGCCCGTCAGGCTCGGTTCCGGCCGGGGTCAGATCGACCAGGATCTCTCCGATGCTTATGAGGTCATACATGGTCGGCCCCTCTGAATCGCTTTAAGCTCTATGGTATGACCCTGGCTTCTGGGTCTATCCGGAAAGTTTTGGCCTTGCGGATTTCCGTGGTCAGGTCGAAAGGGCCGAGGCGGGGGCCGAATTTTTTCATGGCCGCCATGAGTTCAGCCGGTTTCCAGGCCGGCCGCTCGCCCGGTTCCTTGGGCCTCCGGGCCAGGACCACGGCATTGCCGCAACGGCGGCCCCCCAGGGCCAGAAAGGGGCCGAAGGCGGCCTCGGTGGTCTTGAGCTGATTCTGGAAGGCCGCGGGTCGGCTCTGATGGAAGTTCTGGGCCAGGAGCCCCCCCGGGGTCAGGCGATCGCGGCAGAGTTCCAGAAAGGTCAGGCCCGACAGACCGGTCGGCACATAGTCGCCGGAAAAGGCGTCCAGCCATATCTGGTCAAAGGTTGCCGGGGCCTGGCCGCTGAGAAAGTCGCGGCCGTCGGCCAGCACCAGGCGGACATTGGGGCCGGGGGTGAAACCGAAGTAGGTGCCGGCCAGTTCCGCCACCAGGGGGTCCACTTCCACCACGGTCAGTTCCCGCTCCGGCAGGAAGCGGGCGAAAAGCCCGGGCAGAAAGCCGCCGCCCAGGCCCAACAGCAGAATGTGTTGGCCCGGGGCCAGGGCCAGGGCCGTGAGCATGAGCCCCGGATATTCAAAGACCGACCGGCCGGGGTCTCCCAGGTCAATGGACGTCTCGGCCTCCTCGCCTTCGGGACCGCTGAAATACATGGTCCGATGGTGGCCTTCATCCCGAATGATGATGTGGTGGAAGGGGGAGTCGCCCTCGAAGACGATGGCCGGCTGGTCGCCCGGGTCCGGGAGCAGGCCCTTGAAGCCCGCGGCCAGGTTTTTTAAAAATTGCCTGCTCATGGGCAGTCTCCCGGAATGACCCGATAGGAGGGGCAGGTCGGGCCGCCGGGGTGGAGGGGGCAGGCCCAGACCTCCTGGTGGCGGCCGTGGGGGAACCGCTGGTAAGGGGTGAAAAGATCCAGGCCGCACTTGGGGGGGGCCGTAAAGGGGTCGCGCCGTTCGTCAAGGCGTTGGCGGCCCGGGTCCGGGCAGCCCAGGCAGCCGACCTGGAGAGGCTGTTCATCGCCCAGGCCCCTCATCTGGCTCTGGTTGATAAGCATCAGGGGCCGGCCGCAGCGGCGGCAGTTCTTAAGGCCGCCCCCCCGGCGTCCGATTTTTTCAACTATGAGTTTTAGCTGAAGTATCTCGGCCAGGTGCCGGGCGGCCAGGGGCAGGCAGTTAAATTCAGCCCCTTCGGCGCCCCAGATGAGGTGGCGGTCGTCCACCCCGGCCAGAAAGCCCGGAAAGCCCGAGGCCAGGCCCACGGTGCAGTTGTTAGTGCCCAGGATTCTCAGGGCCGCGCCGGCGAAGTCGGTGTCGTCTTCCGGTCCCGGGGGGGCGCTCAGGACGGTCACGGGCAGGCGGCGGCGGGCCGCGGCCAGAAGCGGCTCCTCCCAATCCTTCCACCAGGCGGCCCCAGGGGTGGGGAGGAAGGCCCAGATTTCCGTTTTGGCCGTATCCAGGATCTTGCGGACAGAGTCCGGCGGGGTCTCCGGGGGGGGTATCGGGGCCTGCTCCGGCTCGGCCGCCCGCCACAGGACGGCCAGGGGGGCTGCTGTCGGCAAGCGTCTTAGCCAGGCGTCCCGCCCGGCCAGCCAGATATGCTCCCCGGCCAGACTCCAGGCCAACTGCAGGCGCCAGCGGCCGAAGGTCGGCCAGGTCCAGGGGTGTCCATGGTGGGGTGTTTCAAAAGCCGGTTCCAGAATGACCAGGGGGGCCCGGGGCCAGCCGTTGAAGGCCTGGGGTTCGCCGGCGAAGACCAGGCCGGGCGGAGCCATAAGGTCCTGAAGCATGAGATCGACGAGCCGGCCTTGGGCCGGGGAGGCGGTCAGGATCAGGACCGCTGGCTCTTCCGGCCGGTTCCGGGCGAAATGGAGGGCCGCCCGGGCCACGGTCAGGGCGCTGACCGGATTGACCGGGCCCATTTCCCCCAGGGCCCGAAGACCCAGGCCCACGGCGGCCGATCGGGCCTCCGGGTCCAGTTCCAGGCGGGCCAGGCGGGGGGCGGAGACCTGGGGGGGCGCCGCGGAGCGGAACAGGCCGCCCTCGGCCAGGAATTCCGCAAGTCCGCTCTCTGCCCCGGCCAGCTTGAAATTTCGCCAGGCCGGGCTCTCCGGCGCTTCCGGGAGGGACGGGGCCCGGCCGCTCCAGACGGGCCAGAAGGTGAAATCGCCCATTATGACCAGGTGCTTTTCCGCATGGAGGGCCAGGCCGGCCAGGCTCTGGCGGGCCGGAGGGTCCGGCCGGAGGGAGGCCAGGCGCAGCACTGCCGGAAAAAGGCGGCCGGCGTGGGGCAGGTCGGGGGCCAGGGCCAGACAGAGGGGCGCCTCGGCCAGGAGACGGTCAGGCTCGGGGAGGGGGCGGGCGCTTTCCCCGGCTAGATCTGCCGCGGCCGCCTTCTGTTCCCCGGCCAGGCGCTCCAATTCTGCGGCCAGTTCCGCCCGGGGCGGCCATGATCCGGCTTCCCGGCGCAGCCGGCTCAGGCGTTCCTCCAGGTTCCGGGCCTCGCTCAAGGCGGCTTTTTCAGCCAGACGGACCTCCCGGACCGCCGCCTCGGCCGCGTCCAGGTCCCGGCGGCGTTCTTCTTCGGCTTTTACCAGGAAACGGCCGAGGCGGCTCCATAGTTTGGCCAAAAAGCGCCCCAGCCGGCCCCAAAAGCCTTCGGACTTGCGGGAGACCTCCTCCCAGGCCGTCTGCTGTTCGGCCGCCTTGGCCCTGATCCGGCCCCATTCCCGGCTCCGGTGGCCCAGGTCCCGCCCCAGGTCCTGAAAGCGGCGTTCCAGATCGCCCAAGTCGGTCCAGAGGTCCAGGCGAGCCCGCTGGGCCGCCTCGGCGCTTCTCAGATCCGCCATTGAACGGTGGATCTCGGCCAGACGTGTCTCCCGGGCGGCGCGCCTCCGGTCGATTTCGGAGCCCAGGGAGGCCCGGCTCAAAGGGCTTCCGGCCCGGGCCTCGCCGATGAAGATGGCTCCGGACTGGTCGGCCAGGGGTTCGAGATCGGCGGGGCAGTCGCCGACCACCAGGAGGCGACCGTGGGTCCTGAGGAAGTGTTCGGCCAAGAGGCGGGCCGTGACCCCCTCCGGGTCCGGGGTCTGTTGCCAGATGAAGCTCAGGCCGGCGGTCCCCAGGCGGGCCGGGATATCCCCGGGGGCGATGGTGGGCCACAACTCCGGTTCGTAGAGGCTGTCCTTCTGGCCGGCGGCCTCGGTGGCGTTCCAGAGCCAGCCTTCCTGGGGGTCCAAAAAGAGGGCCGCGCCGGGCGGAGCCGGGCGGTCCGGGGAAAGCTTCAATTCCGGGGCGGGCGGCCGGGGGAAAAAACGTATCTGGCCGCTCAAGGGGGAGGGCAGGGGTTTTTCAGCCGCGAGGCTTAAATAGACCCGGGCCCCCCGGCGGTCGATGAAACGGGCGGGCCGCCAGCCCTCCGCCTTCAGGTGGAATTCTCCCCGGCGGCCAATTTCCGGCCAGGCGCCCCCGGGGAAGGGGAAGATGAAGACGGGGGGGCCGGCGCCGACCGGCTCGTCCGGCCGGCCCCCGGTCAGGGTGAAGGTCAGGTCCTCCTGGTCGGTAAGGCTCAACGGGACCCTCGGTTTTAGTCTTAGTCCAGGCCAGATCCCGGGCCGGTCACGAACTTAAGCGGCGAACCAGCCTGTCCGTTGGCTGAAAAGGTTATGTTCAGGGAGTCCATGATGGCCATGGGGTCGGCCTCCAGGGCCTGGATCACGGCGAAGCTCAAGGGAGGCTCGGCCTTGAGGTCTATTTCCAGCGATTGGGGTGTTTTAAGGAAGTCCAGGAGAGGCCGGCTCAAGTCCTCGATGTTTTTAAGATAGCGGGCCCCCATGATCGCCAGCATCAGCCCCATTTCGGCCATGTTCCTCTGTTTAAGGGTTTCGCCGGTTTCCCCCGCTTTCCTGGCGCTGAGGTCGAAGGCCAGGTCCACCAGGCCCCGGTCGGTGTATTTGAGGTTTAAGGCGTTGAAGGAGGCCTCGCCCAAAAGTTCGCCCGGGTTCAGGGCGGCCAGGTATAGAGCGTTAAGGGGTATTTTCTTGAATTTTTCCAGGCGGTCCATGGTCAGCCCGCCCCAGGTCTGGCTGAAAGACATCTCGAACAGTCCGCTAGCCGCCAGGCGGTTCAGCCTGGCGGTCAGCCGGCCCGTCCCGGCCTCGTAGGCGCTTTCAGCTTCGGCCTCCAGGGAGAAGGTGTTCCGGCCCAGGAGTTGGCTGAATTCATGGATATCGCGGGCCGGAGTGTCCTTCCCGGCCTTGGGGTCGCCCGAGAGGTTGATTTCCAGGCCCTTCAACTGAGTCTTGGCCGAGGCCGGGATCTCGCCGATCCGGTAGGGGCCCGCGGCCTTCAACTCGGCCAATTTGATCAAGGCCAGGCCGGGCAGGTCCATCTCCAGCCCGGTCAGGGCCGCTTCCTCCAGGGCTATGGGGCTGACGAAAAAGTCGGCCAGGGTGAACTGGTCGGCGATCGCCTGGGTCGCCTCCGGGTCATCCTTCATGGCGGCCAAGCCGGCCATGATTTTGTCAAGATAGTCGGCCGCGTCCAAGCCCTTGAGGCTGTAGCCGGCCAGGTTCAGGCTGAAGACCCGGCCTTCGTTGATGGTCAAACTGCTTTTTAAATCGGTCAGTTTTATATAGCCCACGGATTTGAAGGCCTTAAGGTCCGTTTCCTCCAGGGCGGCCAGGGAGAGGTCGCCTTTCAGCGGAAGCTCCGGGGCCCAGCCTATGAAATCCATTTTCAGCCCCGAGGCCTTGAGGCTGGAGAAGTTCAGGCCGGCGACCTCCTTGGCGGGAACGTAATCCCCCAATGTATTCTTAAGCAGGTCCGGGATATCCTCGCCCAGGCTCAAGTCCCTGAAGGCCGCGGAATCCACGGTGACCACGGCTTCGGCCTCCCGGCCCCGGAACGCGAACCTAAGGTTTCTATAATTCAGGGAGCCCAGGCGGAGGGCCTTTAGAAAACCGTCCTTGCCGGCCGGAGCCCCCGGGGCGGCCGGGGCCAGTTTTAAGCCTTCCATATCCAGGCCCTCGAATTTTATCTCAACCTCGTCCCCGGGCCGGGTCCCGCCCAGGCGGAGATCCTTAAGGCGGACGGCCCCGGCCAGGGCGGTCTCGGGCTGGCCCCGCCAGTCGGCCAGGGCCAGGATATTTTCCAATTTGCTTTTAGGCAAAATCTTGCTGATGACGACCGAGCCCATGGTCAGGTCGCTTGCCCCTTCATCCCAGCCGGCTTCTGGGGGCAGCTTGATTTTCAGGCCTTTGACGGTCAGATCGCCCGAAGAAACTTCATGGCTCTGGGCCGACCATTGGCCCGGGCCTACGAGGCGGTCCAGGGCCAGGGTGAAGGTTTCAAAGGGGTCGGCGGTCGGCCGGGAGCAGGCGAAGACCAGAACCGTCAGGGCGGCCAGGGCCAGGATCAGCAAGGGGGTTTTTGATTTCATGGGTCTTGACTTTCAGGGTTCATTCGGCCGGAGGCCGGATATGGGGAGCTAAAGAGGGCGCAAATAAGGACGGCCTGGAGGCGTCAAGGCCCCGCTTCGGGCGCCACGTCCAGGGCCACCGGGGGCTGGTCATTGACGGTCAGGGTCATTGTCAGTCTTTTAATTATATCATATCTGTCCATTTTGACAAGGCGGGCCAGAGCCAGGGGCCGGGCCGGTTCGGCCGAGATTATGATGTTTTCCGGCTGATCCAGGAAGGCTTCGGCGGCCTCGGCCAGGGCCGGGAGGCTGGTCAGCCGCCCTTCTTCGGCCAGAGCCAGGAACAGGGGGGTCAGGTCCGCTTTGATCCGGGCCGGGACCTCGGCCTGGTCCCAGCCCCCCACCTCGGCCAGCCAGGCGTAATAGCCGGGTATCAGGCCCTGGTCCTGAAAAGCCAGGCTCAGGCTGTGGATCGTGGCCGGGTAAAGGGCGGTCAGGGCGGTATCGGACAGCGAGTTCCCGCCCGGGCCCAGGCCGCTGAATTCGGCCGCCAGGTCCAGGCGGCCCAGGGTCGGGCCGTCCAGGCTCAGGCTCCGCAGTTGGAAGGCCCGGTCCCGCGGGTCGATGGTCAGGTCCATGTACAGTTCCAGATCCAGAGGCTCGCCGGTCAGGCCGGCCAGCTTGGCCCAGAATATGTCCGCCGGGGCCAGACTGGAGGGGGTGAAGGTCATCTCCAGATAATAGTTGTATGAAACGGCCTCGGGACTGAATTTGGTGAACAGGAATTTGGCCTCGGGGCGGGCGGTCTTCACCAGGAGGACCGTCCGGTCGTCCAGGGCCAGATACCCGGAGTCCATCCGCAGATGCAAAAGTTCCGGGGTCAGGCTGAAGAGTTGGCCCTCGCTTTGTTCCCAGCGGTCCAGGGCTGTTTTCAGGTCATCGAGCCGGAGGCTCCTGACTTCGCCGGCCCAGAGCCCGGTTTCGGTGGAAGCCTGAAACTCAAGGCCGGTCAATTCGGAGGCGGAATCCCTGATGCTCAGATGGGTCTTGAATTTGGATGCGGACGAAAATCCGGGCCCTTCGCCGGCCAGATCAAACCCGGCCAGCCGATGAAACGGGAGATCCGCGGAGGCGCCCGGTCGTTTCAGCTTTTCGACCAGGAGAGAGGGGCAGGTCAGGGTCCAGTCTCCGCGCTCCCAACGGATATTTTCTAAATTCAGGGCGCCGGCCAGGTCCAGGCCGGGCCGGGCCTTAAGGAGGTTCAGGGGCTTAAGGTCTGAAACCGCGACCAGATCGAAGGTCAACCGGCCCAGATCCTCACCGGCCAGGGTCAGGCCTTCGAGGGTCAATCCGCGGGTCCAGATATCGGCCCGGGCCTGTTCGCAGGTCACGGCCAGGCCTGTCAGGTGGGGCAGAAGGCGGTCGAGAAACAGGCGCAGGGCCAAATCAGGCCCCAGGACAGCCGCGGTCAGGAGCAGACCGGCGGCTAGGGCCGCGGCCAGGGCCGGGGGTTTGAGCTTCATTCGGGGCGCGGTCGCCCGGCTCATATTTTCAGCTCGCCTCGGATCTGCCCGAGGTCGGAGAGGCCTTCCCGGCGTAGCCAGTCCCTGATCCCTTCCAGGATGGCCAGGGGGGCCCGGGGGTCGATGAGGGTGGCCGTGCCCACTTCCACGGCCTCGGCCCCGGCCAGGATGAATTCCAGGGCGTCCTCGGCCGTGGTGATACCGCCCAGGCCCACCACCGGGATAGTAAGGGCCTGGGCGCAGAGCCAGACCTGGCGCAGGGCCAGGGGCTTGATGGCCGGGCCGGACAGGCCCCCCTGGCCGCCGCCCAGGCGGGGTCGGCGGCGGGCCAGGTCCACCGCCAGGCCGGGCAGGGTGTTGATGAGGGACACCGCCGCGGCCCCGGCCCTTTCGGCCGCCGCGGCCACGGCCGTGATGTCCGTGACCAGGGGCCCCAGTTTGACCACAAAGGGCCGGCCTTGGCCCATTTCCCGCACCGCCCGGCATATTTCGTCCACGGCCAGGGGGTCGCCGCCGAAGGCCGCCCCGCCCTTGGCCACGTTGGGGCAACTGACATTGACCTCCAGAAAGTGGGCTCCCGTTCCGGCCAGGCGGGCGGCCAGGCGGCCGTATTCCTCCGGCGAGCGGCCCAGGATGTTGACCCCCACCGTGGCCCCGGTGGCCAGAAGGGGCGGCAGGGCCTGGGCCGCGAAGGCTTCCACCCCAATATTTTCCAGGCCGATGGAGTTCAGTATCCCCCCCGGTATTTCCCACAGGCGGGGGCCGGGGTTGCCGGGCCAGGGCGAAAGGCTCAGTCCCTTGACGATAACCGCGCCCAGAGATTCCGGGGGGCAGAAGTCCTTGAGTTCCAAGCCGTAGCCGAAGGTGCCGGAAGCGGTCAGCACCGGATTCTTCAAGGTCAGGGGGCCCAGGCGGGCGGTGAGATCGGGTTCCCGGTTCACGAGGCCTCCCAGTCAATGGTCCGGCCGTCGGCCGTCGGCCCTTCGCCGCAGACCTTGAAACGTCCGCCGCCTTTCAGGGGCAGGCTGCAGGAGAGACAGACCCCCAGGCCGCAGGCCATGCCGGCTTCCAGCCAGACCCGGGGCACGACCCCAAAGCGTTCGGCCAGAGAGGTGACCGCGGCCAGGAGGGGGGGCGGCCCGCAGGCCAGGATGGGCCGGGGCTCCAGGGCCAGGGCCTCGGCCAGAGGCTCGGTCACCAGGCCCGGCCGGCCGTAGCCCGAGCCGTCATCCACCGTGGCCGTGAAATCATCGGCCCAGGCTGCCAGCCAGGCCTGGTCCGCCTGTTGAGCCCCGGAGCGTTCGCCGTAGAAAAGGCGGCTTTGCTGCCCCGAAGCCCGCAGCCAGTCCCGGACCAGGGCCATGGGGGCCAGGCCGATGCCCCCGGCCACCAGGTAATAATTTGAAGCCGGCGCGGTTTCGGCCAGGGGGCGGCCCAAGGGGCCGGTCAGCTTAAGGGGCGCTCCGGGGGTCAGTTCGCTCAAAAGGCGCGTGGCCGGGCCGACCCGCCGGATGAGCAGTTGAACCCGCCCGGCCTGGACCCGGTGCAGGGAAAAGGGGCGGTCCAAAAGGGGCCCGGCGCCCTTTCCCGGTTCCGGCCAGGCCCGGAGCTTTAGGAAGCAGCCGGGGACCCGGAAGCGTTCCGCGTCCGGAATTTCAATGTCCAGCCAGAAGGTGTCGGCCGAAAGTTTTCGGCCGGCCCTAAGCCGCCCTTCCGCGATCAGGGCCGTCATATCCCGGTCTCCTCCGGCGGCCGGACTCCGGCCAGAAAGCCGAAACGCGGCCATAGATCGCCCCGCCGGTAACTGTAGAATTCCGGGGAACAGCGGGTGCATATCCCGGCCGTCTCTATGTTTTCCTCCTTAAGGCCGGCCGCGGTCAGTTGGCTCCGGCTGATGGCCCAGAAATCAAAATGGTTTTCCCGGATCATGAAGGGCTGAAATTCGGGCGGCAGCTCGGTGCGGTGGTTGGTGAACTCGGCGCAGCAGGGGCCTAAGGAGGGGGAGATGGCCGCCTTCATCCGGGCCGGCGGGACCCCGATTTCAGCCATGGCGGCCACGACCCGGCCCAGGATGTTTTGCACCGAGCCCCGCCAGCCCGAGTGGGCCAGGGCCAGGGCCCGGGAAACCGGGTCGTAGAGCAGGACGGCCTGGCAGTCGGCTACCTTGACCAGGAGGGCCGGCCCGGGGGCCGGGGCCAGGAGGGCGTCGTAACCCGGCCGGGCTTCTTCCGAACTCCGGGGATGGTAATCGTCCCGCGTCTCCACCACCAGTATCTCCGCGCCGTGGGTCTGGCGGACAAAGGCGGCCCGGGGCAGACCCAGGGCCGCTTCAGCCCGGCCGAGGTTGGCCACCACGTTCTCCGGGGGGTCGATCTCGTTGAAGGCCAGGCTCAACTCCCGCCCCTCGGGGCCGCTGGCCCCGCCCCGGCGGGTGAAGACGCCGTGCCTGAGTTCCGGGTGGGCGGCCAGGCCCGGGAATTCGTACCACGAAAGGCCGCTATGAGTGCAAGACAGAAGCATAAGCAACGCCGCCAGGGGGCAAAAAGACCATTAATCAGCGCTTCCTGAATTCGACCAGCCACTTTTCCGCTTCCGCTTCCGCCCTCTTAAGGTCTTCGGGCCGGAGCCCTTTTCGGATCTCGTCCATAAGTTCTTCAAAGCCGGGATTTTGATAGCCGGCGGCCCGGGCGGTGAGATACCACCTCAGGGCCTGGACCTGGTCCGGGGGCCGGCCCAGGCCGCCGCGGAAGATCACGGCCACGTTCTTCATGGCCTCGGGGTTACCGAGTTCCGCGCTGCGGACGAACATCTCGAAGGCCCGCTTCAGATCGCGGGGTTGGTCCAGCATACCCTGGAGATGGATGACGCCCAGTTCGTTGGCGGCTTCGGCGTGGCCGTCGGCTACCGCCTGGCGCATATAGTCCACGGCCTTGGAGTTATCCGGCTTGATCAAAACGCCGTTGAGGTGAAGGGCGGCCAGCTTGTAGGCCGCGGCGGGCAGCTTCAACTCGGCCGCCTTTTTAAAATTGGCCAGGGCCTGGTCGGCATCGGCCTTGGCCCCGAGGCCGATCTCGTAACAGACCCCGAGGCTGTAGAAGGCTTCCGGGTGGCCCAGTTCCGCGGCTTTTTCATACCAGCCCAGGGCCCGGCTGTAGTTGGGGGAAAGGCCCAGGCCGTTTTCATAAAAGGCTCCCAGGGTCATCCGGGCCCGAGCCTCGGTTTCCCCCGCCTCTTTTAAAAGGTCCAGGGCGGCCTGGATATCCTTGGGGCCTGGTCCGGGGCCGGCCAGGGTCAGGGAGACCAGGGAATAGGCGGCGTCCCGGTGCCCGGCCCCGGCCGCCAGGCCCAGGTACTCCACAGCCCGGGCCCGGTCCGCGGTCACGCCCTTGCCTATTTCGTAAGCCAGGCCCAGTTGGTGCCGGCCTTGGGGCACGCCGGCCTCGGCGGCCTTTTGATACCAGGCAAGGGCCAGACTCAGGTTGCGGGGCACACCCTGGCCGGTTTCATACAGGCGGCCGGCCTGGAACATGGCCTGGGCATCGCCGTCTTCGGCCTTGGCCAGGATGGCCTGGGGAGTGTCCGCGCCCTCCGGCGCGCCCTGGCCAGCCGCCTTGAGGGGAGAGTGGAAGACAAGCGCGGCCAGGATAAGGGCCAGGACGAAGCGCGGGTTTTTTCCAATCATGGATGAACCTTTATGGTTTTATTGGGCCACGGCCACGATGAGGGCCAGGCTGTTGAAAAGATAGAGTTTGCGTATCAGATGGCCGCTTTGATCCAGGCTTGTCCAGCCGGTCCCGGCCGCGGCCCGTAGGGCCTTCTGAGCTTTGAGGTGGAGCGGCAGGGTCAGAAGGCTCAGGAGGACCGGCCAGGCGGCCAACCCGGCCAGCCACAGGGTGACCAAAAGCAGCCAGATCAGGGGCCACCAGAGGGCCTGGACCAGGATGGCCCGTTCCGGGCCGAGCCAGCCGGCCAGGGTCAGCTTGCCGGC
>JAITBV010000155.1 GCA_031283395.1 Candidatus Adiutrix sp. | reverse complement strand
CTTCCATGGCCTTCCGGGCGGAGCGGGAAGTCAGGGCCAGGTAGGCGCCGACCTTGGAGGTGTTGCCCACATATTCCAGGCGGCCGGCCATTTCCGGGGGCAGGATGCCGCAGCCGATCAGGCTGGCCGGCAAAAGATAGCTGCCGAATTGGCCGGCCACCAGGACGCGTTCCAGGTCGGTCATTTCCAGGCCGGTCTTGAGTAAAAGGGTGCGGAAGGCCGAGAGGATGGCCCCCTTGGCCAGTTGCACTTGGCGCACGTCCTTCTGGGTCAGGCAGAGGTCCGAGCCGGTGAAGCCCAGGGCGGGCTTGTTGTCCCATAAGCGGCAGAGCGCCCGCCGGGGGTCGCCCTCGGGCAGTTCTGTTATCATCCGCCCGTCGCGGCGGATCAATCCCAGGCGCAGGAATTCGCGGATGGCGGCCATGAGGCCGCTGCCGCACAGCCCTGTCGGCTCGCCGCCCCCGATGACGCTCAGTTCCGTCCGGCATTCGGCCGGGGTCCACTTGAGGCTGACTTCTTCAATGGCTCCGGCCGCGGCCCTCATGCCGTATTGGATGTTCATGCCCTCCAGGGCCGGGCCGGCCGCGCAGGAACAGGCCAGGAGGCGGCCGTCCGCGGCCAGGATTATCTCTCCGTTGGTGCCGATGTCGATGAACAGGGTCCGGTCCAGGCTGGCTAGGTCGCAGACAAAGACCCCGGCCACTATGTCGGCGCCGATATAGGCCGAGACCGAGGGCAGGGTCATGAGCCCGGCCCCGGTCAGGGGGCCGGAGCCGAAACCGGCCGGGTATAGGTCCAGGCCGCGGATGAAGACCGGGGCGAAGGGGACCGCGCCCAGGGAGGCGGGCGAAATTCCGGCCAGGAGATGGAGCATGGTGGTGTTGGCGGCCACGCTCACGAGGCGGATATGGCGCGGATCGATCCGGTGGTCCTCGGACAGGCCCAGGGCCAGGTCGTTTAAGGCTCCGACCGCGGCTTGGCGGAGCTCGGCCGTTCCGGCGGCTCCCTTTTCTCCGCAGTAGGTTATGCGGGACAGGACATCCAGCCCCTGGCGGGTCTGAGGGTTGACCAGGGAACGGGCGCCCAGTTCCCGGCCGTCCCGGAGATCCACCAGGGAGGCGACTATGGTGGTGGTGCCGAGGTCCACGGCTAAGCCGTATAAGTGGGCCGTGGTGTCGCCCTTTTCCAGGTCCCTGGGTCGGCCCTCGGCCCAGAGGATGGTGATCTCCTCCTCCCCGGCTTCGGCCAGCAAAGGCCTGAGGTCAGGGTTTTCGGCCGGAATTTCCGCTCCGGTCAAGTCGGCGAACAGGCGTTCCAGGGGGCGGCCGTCATCCGAGGGCCGCCGTCCGGGCCAAGCCAGAAGCGTTTTGGCCAGGGGCGGTTCGAAAACCGCGGCCCGGGACCGGCCGGAACTGAGGATAAGGGCCTCCTTTTCTGTCTGGGGCAGGCGGATGGTCAGATTGCCCCCAGGGACCAGGAGACAGGCCAGGCGGACGGGCCGGGCCAGATCCTCGGCCGGGAGCAGGGCCTTTTCTTCGGCGGTCGGTTCGGGCGGCCGGCCGTCTAGGATCTCCACCCGGCATTTGCCGCATTGTCCGGCGCCCCCGCAGGGGCTTTCCAGAAAAAGGCCGGCTTCGGCCAGGGCTTCCCGGAGGTTTAGACCTTCGGCTGCCTCAATTATCCGGCCGGTGGCGGGAATGGCTATTTGGTGGGGCATGGAACCCTATTTGTAGATAAATTAATAGTCATTGATTTATTTATTATCATCCGCGACCGCGGCTGTCAAGATGATCCGCCTGGCCTCGGCCGATTTTTCAGTTGACTTGGGACCGGGAAATTTAGTATAAATTACTCTCGTTCGCGGGCGCTCGCGGGGACGTAGTGAAGTGGTCTAACACGCCTGCCTGTCACGCAGGAGATCGCGGGTTCAAGTCCCGTCGTCCCCGCCACTTTTTTCCATTAAGAGCCGCCTTTTTTCGGCTTTATTCCGCCATCGGACCGTGAACTTGGTCTTTTGGCGGTTTTTTCTTTCGCTTTTTTAATGCGTTAGGATTAAGCCCCATGGTTCTGCCTATAGGTTCCCTGGTAAACGCCGGGGCGATCCTGGCCGGAGCGGCCTTCGGCCTGGTGGCCGGCCGAGCCTTTGGTGAAGGGTTGCGGGCGGCCCTGTTTCCCGCCCTGGGCCTCTGCGTACTTTTGTTGGGCATAAAAATGGGCCTGATGGCCGATGATTTGGTGGTCCCGGTCATAAGCTGTGTCCTGGGGCTCATAACCGGGGAGATATTTGGCCTGTCCAGCCGCCTTAAGGCAGCCGGGCAGGCCGTCAAGCGGCTTTTGAGGTCCCGGAACGAGAAATTCACCGACGGGCTGGTCACCGCCACCATCATCATGGGCGTCGGGGCCATGGGCCTGGTGGGTGCCATTGAAGAGGGCCTGGGCAACGGCCGCTCCATCCTCTATTCCAAATCCATCCTGGATTTTTTCATGGCCGCGATGCTGGGCGCGGCCTACGGCTCCGGAGTGCCGTTCTCGGCCGGGCCCATCCTGCTGTATCAGGGCGGGGTGACCCTCCTGGCCGGGACCCTGGCCCCCTGGTTCACGGCCGGCCTCCGCAGCGGCCTGTCGGCCGCCGGGGGCCTTTTGGTCATGGCCATTGGGGTGAATCTCCTGGGCCTTAAGCCCATAGCCGTGGAAAACCTTCTGCCGGCCCTGGTTTATGTGGCGGTCCTGAGCCTGGTT